>DBGBJN010000023.1:0-9240 GCA_048449885.1 Collinsella sp. | reverse complement strand
TACCTCATCCTCGATGAACCGCTGAACGGCCTCGATCCGGGAAAGCGGAAAACCTCCTGCGACGCGATGCGCAGCGAGGTGGCGCGGGGACGAAGCGTGCTCATTTCAAGCCATCTGCTCGACGACCTGGCAGACCTCACCGACTCGTTCTACTTCATCGAGGCCGGCACGCTCGTGGAAAAGACCGAGTCGTCCTCGCAGACGCTCAAGCAGGAATACCTCGATACATACGAGGGAGGCGAATGACATGAAACTATTTGAACAGCTGAAGTCCAATGCGTCGCGCATGGCTGTCTACGCCATCCTCGTGGCAACGGCTTTATGCGGAATCGCGGCACCCGTCTATGCGCTCAACGGGGAGAAAGGCGATGTCGAACCCGCGTACATGGCTTCGACGGTTAAGGACCGGTACAAAGCCTTCTCTGGAGACACGTTTTACGTAGCAGAGTACGACACGACCTACCGTCAGCTTCGCTACAACAAGAGATACGAATATCTAGGCCCAGAAGTAATCAGCTATACATCGGGTTGGTACCGCTCCAGCTATGGACACATAACCCAGTTCAAGTGTAACTACCGTGTGTACAACTAAAGCAACCCGGCCGGGACGAGGGGTGACGCAAAAGCGTCGCCCCTCGTTTTTAACCATGTCAACTGAACCTGGTTCAGTTTGGTTGATTTCCGATCTCAGCCGAACACATTGAGCGGAAAGGCCGTTCCCGCAGTCAGCCGAACGTCCCCGGGGCCCTTCTCAGGCCCCGGGGACGGCATTTTCCCAGTTGAAGGAACGGTGGAGATGTGTTTCGATGGGTCAGATTCGTGTCGTTCCGAAAAGACCGTGAACCTTTTGTGGGACACGCGGCGCCGTGGTACCATAGCCGAGTTTGTTGTCTTGGTCGGAAACCAAGACGCCTTATGCGCTGATCGGTAACCAGCGCCTGACCAATAAGGAGTCCTACCATGAAGCAGGGTATCCATCCCCAGTATGTCGAGTGCACGGTGACGTGCTCCTGCGGCAACACCTTCAAGACGCACGCTACCGTGTCCGAGATGAAGGTCGAGCTTTGCAACGAGTGCCACCCGTTCTACACCGGCCAGCAGAAGTTCGTCGACACCGGTGGACGCGTCCAGCGCTTCGCCGACAAGTTCGGTGGCGCCGCTGCCGCCCAGCTCAAGAAGGCTGAGGAGGCCAAGGCCGCCAAGGCCGCCAAGGCTGCTGAGGCCGAGGCCGCTCGCAAGGCCGCCGCTGAGGCTAAGGCTGCCGAGAAGGCTAAGCGTGCCGCTAAGTTCGCCGAGGAGGCTGCCAAGCAGGCTGCCGAGGCTCCCGCAGAGGCTCCCGTCGAGGAAGCCGCTGCCGAGGCCGAGACCACCGAGGCTGCTGAGTAAATAGCTCGCCGAGCAAACACTCGCATTCATGGCTAAAGGGCCGCGTATCCATCTGGGTGCGCGGCCCTTTTCTTTTATTTGTGCAAACGGACCTGCTCCCATGGCACCAAATTGGTGCGAAGGGGGACAGGTCCGTTTGCACCAAATGGCAGAGATGTAGCGTTTGCCCAGATAAAACCTGCCAAAATAAACCTGTCCCTGTTTGGCAGGTTGGTCGTAGTTATTACGTGGCGGTCGAGGTCGACCGTATAGGCCGCGCCTTGTTTGGCTAAAGTACATTTATCTGTGTTTAACTCGCCCAAGGCTGCATGGCGTGGGCGATGGCCAAAAAAGGAAAACCACATGGGATTCATGTCAAAGCTGCTGTCCTTTGGATCCGATAAGGACCTTAAGCGCTACTACAAGATCGTCGACCAGATCAACGGTCTTGAGCCCCAGTTTGAGAAGATGACCGAGGAGGAACTCCGCGCCCAGACCGATAAGTTCCGCGAGCGTTACGCCAACGGCGAGTCGCTCGACGACATGCTTCCCGAGGCCTTTGCCACCGTGCGCGAGGCTTCCAAGCGCATCACGGGCATGCGCCACTTTGACGTACAGCTCATCGGCGCCATGGCGCTTCATGAGGGTCATATTGCCGAGATGAAGACCGGCGAAGGTAAGACGCTCGTCTCCACCTTGGCCGGCTACCTCAACGCTATTGCCGGCAAAGGCGTGCACGTCGTTACTGTCAATGATTACCTTGCCAAGCGCGACTCCGAGTGGATGGGCCGCATCTATAAGTACCTGGGCATGACCGTCGGTCTGCTCCAGAACAACATGCCGCTCGAGCTCAAGCGCCCGGCCTACCAGGCCGACGTCACCTACGGTACCAACTCCGAGTTCGGCTTTGATTACCTGCGCGACAACATGGTTACCCGTCCCGAGCAGCGCGTGCAGCGCGGCCACAACTACGCCATCGTCGACGAGGTTGACTCCATCCTGATCGATGAGGCCAGGACGCCGCTCATTATCTCGGGCGCTGGCACTAAGT
This sequence comes from Collinsella sp., assembly GCA_048449885.1. GTDB lineage: Bacteria > Actinomycetota > Coriobacteriia > Coriobacteriales > Coriobacteriaceae > Collinsella. The sequence continues at coordinate 6,824 of DBGBJN010000023.1, read as the reverse complement.
CCGCCAGTACCTACAAGGACTTCGCGCGTGCCGTGCGTGGCCTTGAGCGCGGCGAGGACGTGTCGCACGACATGCTCACCGCCACCGAGGATGTTGAACCCACGGGCGACTACGTCATGGACGAGGCCAAGCACACCATTGCCGCCACCGAGCGCGGCCTTAAGAAAATCGAGCGCCGCCTGGGTATCGATGACATCTATGCCGATCTCTCCGGCCAGCTGGTCAACCACCTGCAGCAAGCGCTGAAGGCCCAGTACATGTTCCACCGCGATAAGCAGTACGTGGTCACCAACGGCGAAGTCAAGATCGTCGACGAGTTCACCGGCCGCATTATGGAAGGCCGCCGTTACTCCGAGGGCCTGCACCAGGCCATCGAGGCCAAAGAGGGCGTGCTCGTACGCGAGGAGAACCAGACCCTGGCCACCATCACCCTGCAGAACTACTTCCGTCTGTATGACAAGCTCTCCGGCATGACCGGTACGGCACTTACCGAGGATGCCGAGTTCCGCGAGATCTACAAGCTGCCCGTCGAGGTCATCCCCTCCAACAAGCCTGTACAGCGCGTGGACCACGAGGACCTGGTGTACCGCACCATTCAGGCTAAATACAACGCTGTTGCCGACGACGTTGAGCGTCGTCACGCCAAGGGCCAGCCGGTCCTGGTAGGCACCGTCTCCATCGAGAGCTCCGAGAAGCTGTCCGCCGCCCTTACCAAGCGCGGCATCGCACACGAGGTCCTCAACGCCAAGCACCACGAGCGCGAGGCCCACATCGTGGCCCAGGCCGGACGTTACGGTGCCGTGACCATCGCCACCAACATGGCCGGTCGTGGTACCGACATCTTGCTGGGCGGCAACCCCGACGAGCTGGTGCGCGAGCGCCTTGAGTACGAGGGCCTGACCATGGAGGACGTGACGCCCGAGCAACTCGAGCAGTTTAACGCCGAGGCCAAGGAGACCTGCAAGGCCGAGCGCGAGCGCGTGCTTGCCGCCGGCGGCCTGACCGTTATCGGCACCGAGCGCCACGAGTCCCGTCGTATCGACAACCAGCTGCGCGGCCGCTCCGGACGTCAGGGCGATCCGGGCGAGACCCAGTTCTACCTGTCGCTCGAGGACGACCTCATGCGCCTGTTCGGCGGCGACAAGATGGACCGCGTCTCCAAGATGATGGTCACGGCCGACATGGGCGACGACATGCCCATTCAGCACAAGATCATCTCCAAGGCCGTCGAGAGCGCCCAGCACAAGGTCGAGAGCATCAACTTCTCCATGCGTAAGAGCGTCCTTGAGTACGACGACGTCATGAACAAGCAGCGCCAGGTCATCTACGCCGAGCGCAACAAGATTCTGGACGGCAAGGACCTGACCGACCACATCACCGAGGTCATGCACGATACCGTGTACCGCTGCGTGCAGGAGTTCTGCACCAAGGACAGCCACGAGGGCGAGCGCGACCTGGAGGGCCTGCGCAAGTGGGTTGTGGAGCTCACCGGCCACATCGATACGCCGAAGTTCCCCGACGAGGACTTTGAAGCCCTGGCTGCCGATGTCTTGGCCTATGTTGAGAAGTGCTACAACATGAAGGCCGAGCGTCTGGGCGAGGACCTGATGCGCGAGCTCAATACCCAGGTCATGCTGCGCGTCATCGATACCCGCTGGATGAACTACCTGCAGGAGATGGACTATCTCAAGACCGGCATTGGCCTGCGCGGCTTTGGCCAGCGCGACCCGCTGGTTGAGTACAAGACCGAGGCCTACGGCGCGTTCCAGATACTCGTCGATACCATGTACGAGGATTACCTGCGCACGGTTTTGCGCATCGAGATCAAGGCAGCCCCGCGTGCCGTGGAGCACAAGGAGGAGCCCTCGCTCGAGGGTGCGCGCTTCTCCGGTCCTGCCGAGGTCGATGGTGACAACGGCGACTCGGTGCTGCGCAAGCAGGCGCAGGTGCAGGCCCGCACAGCTGTCCAGGGTGGTCCGGCTGCCGTCAACAACGGTGGCAAGGTGACCACCTATCGCAAGTCCGAGAGCGACGATCCGTACGTCAACGTGGGCCGCAACGACCCGTGCCCCTGCGGTAGCGGCAAGAAGTTTAAGTACTGCCACGGCAGGAATCGTTAATGGCTGAGGCTTTAGAGGTAACGCCCGCCGAGCTGGACGCGTTTGCGGACCGGCTCGGCGAGGTCGAGTCGTATCTCCATTTGGACGAAAAGCGCACGCGCGTGACCGAGCTCGAGGCCAAAAGTGTTGCCCCTGGCTTTTGGGATGACGCCGACGCCGCCCGTGCCACCATGGAGGAGATCGCGCGTACCAAGGAAGATATCGCTGCCGTGGACACCGCGCGCGGCGAGCTTTCCGATGCCCGCGCCGCGCTGGAGCTTGCCGAGGAGATGGGGGATGACCCCGACGCCGCCACCCTTCGCGAGGAGGCTGCAGCCACGGCTGAGCGCCTGGCCCGTGCCATCGATGAGCTTGAGCTTTCGAGCTGGTTTACCGGTGAGTTCGATCACGGCGATGCCATTGTGACCATCAAGCCCGGACAGGGTGGTCTGGAGGCCCAGGACTGGACCTTCATGCTCTTTAAGATGTACATGAAGTACTGCCAGCGTCGCGGCTGGAAGGTCACCATTAACGACTGTCCCGCGGCCGAGGTCATCGGCATCGACCGCGCGACCTTTACCGTCGAGGGCAAGGACGCATTTGGCATGCTGCGCGCCGAGGCCGGCGTTCACCGCTTGGTTCGCATTAGCCCCACCGACGACAAGAAGCGCCGCCAGACCACGTTTGCCGGCGTCGAGGTCATCCCCGTGCTGCCCGATGATATCGACATCGAGATCAGTCCCGACGACATCCGCGTGGACGTGTACCACGCGAGCGGCCCGGGCGGTCAGGGCGTTAACACTACCGACTCCGCCGTGCGCGTGACGCATTTCCCCAGCGGCATTGTGGTCACCTGCCAAAACGAGCGCAGCCAGATCCAGAACAAGGCCGCGTGCATGCAGATCCTCAAGGCTCGCCTGTACGAGATTGAGCTCGAGAAGCGTGCCGAGGCGCTCGATGAGATTCGTGGACCCAAGACCACGATCGGTTTTGGCAACCAGATTCGCAGCTACGTGCTCTACCCGTATCAGATGGTTAAGGACCTACGCACGGGCGTGGAGACCAGCAATGTCGAGGCAGTTCTTGACGATGGCGACCTGGACCCGTTTGTTATTGGCTATCATCGCTGGGCGACCGGCAACGCCGATGCAGAAGGCTCGGAGGTCTAAAACATCGTGGCTTCAAGCCGATGCCAAGTCCAACGGTTGGACGGGTTTGTATCCAGAACAAACCCTGCGCAGGGGTGGTTTTTGTCCGGCGAATCGGTAGAATCGAATACAAGAAGAAGTTCAAAGCGCATCCGTTTGGGTGCGCTTTTTTGAGGGAGGCAGCATGGCATATCGTCTGGACATCAAGCGCATTCTTTCGATGAACTTCTTTCACGACCTGCCCCAGATCATGTTGGGGTGTGCCTTGGCCGCCATCGCGACCGACCTGTTTTTGATTCCCAACGGCCTTGCTGCCGGTGGCGTTACGGGCCTTGCCACCATTATCCAGGCGGTCGGCGCGACGCGAGGCGTGTCGCTTCCCGTCGGTATCCAGACCATCGTGATGAATGCCTTGCTGCTACTGGTCGTTATGCGCGAGGGCGGCATGTTCTACGTGGTGCAGACCGCGACGGGCTTTGTGCTGCTGGGCTTCTTTACCGATCTGTTCGCCCCGTTTGTAGCACCTCTGGCGGATGCGGACCTGATGCTTCCCGCTATGTGGGGCGGCATTATTACGGGCATCGGTTACGGCATGGTGTTGCGCGCCGGCGCCAACACCGGCGGCTCGGACACGATTGGCCAAATCATCTCGCGTAACACCTCGCTGCCGGTGGGCTCGACCGTCATGGCGATCGATGTTGCCGTATGCGCGCTGTCGGCTCCGGTCTTTTCAATCGAAAACGCACTATATGCAGGCCTTTCGATGGTCATTAGCGGCTACGTGATCGATGCCGTGGTCGATGGTGGCAACAAGCGCCGTATGGTACTCATCATCTCGGACAAGTTCCCTGATATCGCTGCCGATATCATGTATGGCCTGGGTCGTGGTTGTACCAAGTTTAAGGCGACTGGCATGTATTCGGGTGCCGAGAAGCCGGTGATTATGGTCATCGTGAGCCGTCGAGAGCTCAATACCCTCAAGACGATCGTGCGCGAGCGCGATCCTCACGCCATTGTGACGGTCGCTGACGTTACGGAAGCCTTCGGCGAGGGTTTCAAGGACATTAGCGCGTAGGGTCGACCGCGTTCCATCCAAAAGACGTTCACATTGATAAACCGTTTCATCAGCGGTTCTGCCTGCTAAATTGTTCAAATAATGATAAAAACTCTGGTAAAGCCATCAGTTTCCAGCATAATGAATGACGTACGTGCATTGCGGCTGTGTTGGGATTACCTTCGGTGCCGTGCGCATTTTGTCTAATGAGGATGAAAGGAAGGCACAATGAGCGACGAAGAGCTCAAAAAGGTTGCCAACGAGGTAAGGAAGGGCATCGTCACCGGCGTGCACGCTGCCAAGTCCGGCCATCCGGGCGGTTCGCTCGGCGCTGCCGACATCATGACCTATCTGTACTTTGAGGAAATGAACGTCGACCCGGCCGATCCCCGCAAGGCCGACCGCGATCGCTTTGTGCTCTCCAAGGGCCACTGCGCTCCGGGCCTGTACGCCGTGCTCTCCGAGCGCGGGTTCTTCCCCAAAGAGGACCTCAAGACGCTGCGCCATATCGGCAGCCACCTGCAGGGTCACCCCAACATGAACGACACCCCGGGCGTCGACATGTCCACCGGCTCGCTCGGCCAGGGCATCTCCGCCGCCGTGGGCATGGCGGTTGCCGCCAAGCACTGGGGCGATACTTACCGCACGTACGCCCTGCTGGGCGATGGCGAGAGCGAGGAGGGCCAGGTCTGGGAGGCCGCCATGTTTGCCGGCAACCAGCAGCTCGACAACCTCTGCGTGATCGTCGACCACAACGGCCTTCAGATTGACGGCCCCGTCGAGGAGGTCAACGACCCCATGCCGCTCGCCGACAAGTTCCGTGCCTTTAAGTTCCACGTGGTGGAGCTTGCCGACGGCAACGATTTCGACCAGATCCGCGCCGCCTTTGCCGAGGCCCGCGCCACCAAGGGTCAGCCGACCGCCATCATCGCCGAGACCATGAAGGGCAAGGGCGTTTCCTTTATGGAGAACCAGGTTGGTTGGCACGGCAAGGCCCCCAACGATGAACAGTTTGAGCAGGCCATGGCAGAGCTCACGGCCGCCGGAGAGGAGCTCTAGGATGGCAGACGTCAAGAAAATCGCCACGCGTGTAAGCTACGGCGAGGCCCTCGTCGAGCTCGCTAACGAGCACGATGACTTTGTGGTCCTCGACGCCGACCTGGCCGCCGCCACGCAGACCGGCAAATTTAAGGCCGCTTGCCCCGACCGCTTCTTCGACGTGGGTATCGCCGAGAGCAACCTGATGGGTGTTGCCGCCGGTATCGCGACCACCGGTCGTGTTGCCTTCGCGAGCACCTTTGCCATGTTCGCTGCCGGTCGCGCCTTTGAGCAGGTCCGTAACTCCATCGGCTACCCGCACCTTAACGTTAAGATCGGTGCCACGCACGCCGGTATCTCGGTGGGCGAGGATGGCGCCACGCACCAGTGCTGCGAGGATATCGCCCTTATGCGCGTCATCCCCGGCATGACCGTTATCGTTCCTGCCGACGATGTGGAGGCCCGCGCCGTGACGCGCGCCGCCTACGAGTGCGACGGTCCGGTGTACATGCGCTTTGCCCGTCTGGCCTCGCCGGTTATCAACGACCCCGAGACCTACAAGTTCGAGTTGGGTAAGGGCATTGTCATGCGCGAGGGCGCCGATGTGACCATCATCGCCTGCGGCCTGATGGTCGGCGAGGCTCTCGAGGCCGCCGAGCAGCTCGCTGCCGAGGGTATCGACGCCGAGGTCATCAACATGCACACCATCAAGCCCATCGATGCCGACCTGATCGTCAAGAGCGCCACCAAGACCGGCCACGTCGTGACCGTCGAGGAGCACTCTGTGATCGGTGGCCTGGGCAGCGCCGTTGCCGACGTCCTGTGCGAGCAGTGCCCGACGCCGCTCAAGAAGATCGGTGTCAACGACACCTTCGGTGAGTCTGGCCCGGGTGCCGAGCTCTTGCACAAGTACGGCCTGGACGCCGCCAACATCGTGGCGACCACCAAGGAGTTCTTGGCATAAGGCAAGGCGGATCTCAAGGACTGCTTCGCCAGAACTATAAAACTGTTTCGCCAGTACTATGGAAACCCGCAGGGGCGCTCTCTTGGAGAGCGCCCCTGTTTCAGTTGCGGTGAAATAAGGACTGTTTGCCAGCTTAAAGGCTCAATTAATCCGTATTTCACCGCAACTTTCGAAGGCGTTCTCGCTTTTGCTGGCGGCGGCACGACGATTGATTGCTGCCTGGCACAGTGCGGCAACGTCGGGGGCGTCGTCGCCTTTATATGTCATGGCGAGTAGGGCGGCATCATAGATTTCGTCGTTGGTCATATCGCTGGCATCGATGGGGCAGAAGGTGAGTATCGAATCCTGCTGTTAGCGCCGGGCGATTTTAGCCGCTAATAGTCAAACTATTTTGACCAATCCCGGTCACCGAATAATGGCCACCGTGCCTCCCCGCCGCCACTACGCTGGTGGTGCCAACACGCCGGCGTTAGGAGGACCATTGAGGTGAACGAGAGACACGATGACCTACAGGAGATTAT
>DBGBJN010000022.1:0-4265 GCA_048449885.1 Collinsella sp. | reverse complement strand
CGACCGACGAGCTCATTCCCTCGGGCGAGACGAGCTCCTTCCGCTCCAACCCGCTGGGCCTGGCCGAGTTTACGCTCAGCCGTCGCGACCCGGCCTACGTGGGCCGCTCCAAGGAGGTCGACGCCGTGGAGAAGCGCCGCGTTGCCGGCGAGGCCGCGGGCGACCTGGCGGCACTCGATGCTGAGCTTGCCAGCGTGTTTGAGGCACTGGCCGGCGCGGGTGTCACGGCCGATGCCAAGGCGACCGAGTACGGCTCTATGCTCTATGCCAAGAAGCCCGGCGACGGTTCCGCCCGCGAGCAGGCCGCGAGCTGCCAGCGCGTAATTGGCGGCCTGGCCAACATCGTCCACGAGTACGCCACCAAGCGCTATCGCTCCAACGTGATGAACTGGGGCATGGTGCCCTTCCAGATGGAGGCCGAGCCCAGCTTTGAGGTGGGCGACTACGTCTTTGTGCCGGGTATCCGCGCCGCGCTCGATGGCGACCTGAAGGGCATCGCCGCCTACGTGGTGCGCGCCGATGGTGCGGTCGAGCAGATTGAGCTCTATATTGCCGATATGACGGCAGAGGAGCGTGCCATCGTCAAGGCCGGCTGCCTGATCAACTACAACAAGTTCAAGGCCGCTGCCGAGTAACCCTGCTGTACGCCCCGGCACACCTTTCCCTCGTGCTCACGCGCTTCGCGAGGGTCGCCCGAGGGAAAGGTGTGGCCGGGGCTACCGCGACGTTTTCGTTGGGTCTTGAGGGGCGCTAATAATTGACCGGGACCACCACAAAGTTGCCTGCCCGGCGGGTCCTTATTTCGATGGGGTCCAGGTTATTTCATCGTCAAATAGCCAAGTGCGTGACGAGCCACTGTTGCGCGCTGTCTGCGGATCGGGCTCGCAAGTTTGTTCGTAGGCATCTTCGGTACACCGATCCATAAAATCGACGACTGCCGTCTGGTCGCCCTCCATGACGTAGATTACGTCGCCATCCGAGATATAGACCCCCGGTCCTTCATTGTCCACGTAGCCGGGGTCGTATGAGACGTTGCACAATCTGCTCCCGTTTGCCGCATCGAGCTCAAGGGTCGAATAATACCCGCCAACCATTTGGCCATTCTTGGCTCGATATATTGCGGCGCCGTACCATCGCTTAAACGTCTTGCCTTTGAGTAAACTGGTTGCCTTGCCGATAAGCTGCTCATCTTGGGTATAGCGCGTGGCTCCAAGTTCGATTCGGGGATAGTTACTGACCCCAAGCGCTGCGGGCGTACCGTCGAAATCGACGGTGATTGAATCGGGTTTGACGATATCGGTGAGGACCTCGATGGGATAGCTTACGGTCTCAACCGCCGCCTGCGTCGCAGAGGCGGGGAGAAATGCGAGATAGATAATTCCTACGCCGACTGCGGTAATCGCAAACGCTAAGACGAGCAGGCCGATATAGGTGGAGCGTTTCACGGCGGGTACCTCGCAAACAGTATGCATTCATTAAGATAAGTGATACCAGCTTACGACAATATTCAAAAGAAAGCGATCGGTCGAAATGACGGGGCGAAAAGGCCCTATTGGGCTTCGATTTGACCTCTAATAGGAATATTTGCCCCACTCATTCTGGGCGAGAGGTCAATAATTCAGTCCACGAGTCTTGAGCGATACTATTCTCACTAAACTCACTATTTTCACTATAAGCACTATAAATACGTTAGGGAGGACGACGAGAACGTTGTGACGTGCGATAGCTAAGCCGTTTAAGCCGGACTCTGAACTTGAATCTCCGCCTCTATCTGTGCGAACGGGCTATTGTCGGTTCTCGATTCCATCGCTGCGTTCTCGTTGGGTCTTGAGGGACGCTAATAAATGGGCTTACTTGATGCCGCCTCTGTTATCGGGGCGGCTTCTTTTTGTCGAAAACCACCACAAAGGGGACAGGCACCTTTGTGGTGGTTCTCGGTTTGTCTCGACTTGTAACATCTTGGCCGCTAAAAGTGGGCCTGGTGTTACAGATTTAGATTTTCGATTCGGGTGTCTTCTGTTCGTCTCGATTTGTAACAGATAGAGCTCTATTTGCCGAGTAGATGTTACAGATTGAGACGGTAGCGCACCTGTGCGGCGGCGGGCCGACATCTTTACCCCTATCTCTTAATCACTCAGAAAATCTTATATATAGAGACTTAGATTTGTGTATAAGATCGTACAAAGCTGGCAACAATACTTCTCGAACAACGTGAAGCCGCCCCGTAGGGCGGCCACCCCAAGAGAGGTGATTCCATGAGAATCGATAAGCTAGCAATGACGTCGCGCGAGGCGCTGCAGACCGCCATGAGCACGGCTGCCGATGCGCAGGCCGGCGCGGTGGAGCCGATTCATCTGCTGTCTGCCCTGCTCGGTGCCGGCGAGCGCAATATCTCCGTGATCATCGAGCGCATCGGTGCCGACCCGGCTCAGCTCGCACGCTCCACACAGGATGCCATCGACCACGCGCCCAAGGTTTCGGGCGAGGGCCAGCAGATGGGCCTGTCCAACGAGCTCGTCCGCGTCATCGAAAAGGCCGAGAAGAAGGCCACCAAGATGGGCGACAGCTTTGTGGTGACTGAGCATCTGCTGATGGCGCTTGCCGAGGACAAGGGCGAGGCGGGCCGCGTGCTGCGCGACGCCGGCGTCACCAAGGAGCGCATCGAGCAAGTCTACGAGGAGCTGCGTGGCGATGACCGCGTGACGTCTGCCGAGGACAAGACTCAGTTTGAGGCACTGGAGCAGTACGGTCGCAACATCTGCGATCTGGCCCGCGCCGGCAAGCTCGACCCTGTCATCGGCCGTACCGACGAGATTCGTCGTACCATCCAGGTCCTGTCCCGTCGCACCAAGAACAACCCCGTGCTCATCGGCGAGCCGGGCGTGGGTAAAACTGCCATCGTCGAGGGCATCGCCCAGCGTATCGTGGCCGGCGACGTGCCGAGCACCCTGCGCGACCGCGACCTCATCGAGCTCGACATGAGCGCGCTGGTCGCCGGCGCCAAGTACCGTGGTGAGTTCGAGGACCGCTTGAAGGCCGTGCTCAAGGAAGTGCAAAAATCGGAAGGCAAGGTCATCCTGTTCATCGATGAGCTCCACACCATCGTGGGCGCGGGTGCCACCGAGGGCTCCATGGACGCCGGCAACATCCTCAAGCCTGCGCTCGCCCGTGGCGACCTGCATGCGATCGGCGCGACCACGCTCGACGAATACCGCAAGTACATCGAGAAGGACGCGGCGCTCGCCCGTCGTTTCCAGACCGTGATGGTCAGCGAGCCCACCGTCGAGGACACCATTTCGATCCTGCGTGGCTTGAAGGAGAAGTACGAGATCTTCCACGGCGTGCATATCACCGATAGCGCGCTCGTGGCAGCTGCCGACCTCTCCGATCGCTACATCGCCGACCGTTTCCTGCCCGACAAGGCCATCGACCTGGTCGATGAGGCGGCAAGCCGCCTGCGCATGGAGCTCGACAGCATGCCGGTCGAGATCGATGCCACCACGCGTCAGCTCACCCAGCTGCAGATCGAGGAGCAGGCACTCATGAAGGAGACCGACGACGCTTCCAAGGAGCGTCTGGAAGCCTTGCGCCAGGAGATTGCCGAGGTTCAGGAAAAGCTCAACGTGCAAAAGGCCGGCTGGCTCAACCAGAAGAACGCCATCGACCACGTGCAGGAGCTCAAGGGCCAGCTCGATGAGGCCAAGAGCGAAGAGGAGCGTGCGACGCGCAACGGCGATTTGGGTCGTGCGTCCGAGCTGCGCTACTCCGTGATTCCGGGTCTGCAACAGCAGATTCAGGATTCCGAGGCTGCGCTCGAGGCACAAAAGCAGCAGGACGGTGAGGGCCTCAACGAACAGGTGACCTCCGATGAGATCGCCGAGGTCGTGAGCGCCTGGACCGGTGTGCCCGTGTCCAAGATGATGCAGGGCGAGCTCGACAAGCTCAAGGGCCTGGAGGGCGAGCTGCACAAGCGCGTCATCGGCCAGGACGAGGCGGTCTCCGCTGTCGCCGCGGCCGTGCGTCGCAGCCGTGCGGGCCTCTCCGATCCGGACAAGCCCATCGGCAGCTTCTTCTTCCTGGGCCCCACTGGCGTGGGCAAGACCGAGCTCGCAAAGGCGCTTGCTGAGTGCCTGTTCGATGACGAGCGCGCGCTCGTGCGTATCGACATGTCCGAGTATATGGAGAAGTTCAGCGTCCAGCGTCTGATTGGTGCGCCCCCGGGATACGTGGGCTACGACGAGGGCGGTCAGCTCACCGAGGCCGTG
>DBGBJN010000021.1:0-6006 GCA_048449885.1 Collinsella sp. | reverse complement strand
TCTGGTATGTACCCAGCGGCGTCAACCCCGAGCCCTTTGCCGAGTGGCTGCCCGGTGTTGACCGATCCGACCCCTCAGCGCCGTATATATATCTAGTACTGGGCAAGCGCGAGTGCTGGAAGTGTCACAAAGAGACCTCGGTCGCGGCCTTCGGCATTCCCTATCGAACCGATAACGACGAGAGCGTCGCCATCGCGCACGCGCCCAACGAAGCCGGGCACATTGCCATCGACACGGCCAACGCCAACGCACTCGCCATCGTGCCCGCTCTTGGCTGCGTGCCGGGCGAGATCCGCGACTACCTTCATAAGCGCTGCGGCTACAAGCCCGTAGGCGCGCGAGCCTCCAAAGCCCCGTCGCTCGGCAACACGTGCACCAGTTGCGACGCGCTGCAAGGCAGCCGCCATCTGTTCGAGGAGCCCTCGTCCCCGTTTGCCCTCACTGCCATCAACAAGCTGCCGGCACTGGAGTTTATACGCGTCGAAGTTGCCGGCGTCTTTGGCGTCCCAGCCACACGCACCGACTTTGACCAGGCGCTCTTTACCTGGGCACGCGACCATCACGCCGAGTTCCATAAGCAGCTCGGTGAGGGGATTTATTTGTAGGGGCAACATCGAGGTATCGAGGAGTAGGGGCTGATTGTTAAATAATCTCGAAACGCTACAGCCCCAGAATATGCTCCAGGTAGCCCTTGTTGAACCAGAACGATTGCTTCGTCATCCAACGCCCGTCGGGCAGTTCGTAAGCATTCCTTGCGATGTCACCGATCTCTGTTCCATCGGCAAACTTGTAAGCCGCTTTTGACGTATGCGGACGAACGTGAACAATTGGATTGTCTGCCATACCGGGCAGGTTGTTAGTCACTTTGAGCTTTCCGCTCGCATCCCGATACGGATTGAGCTCAACGCCCTCACGTATTACCTTTCGCGTCTCATCCCAACAAGCTTTCGCAGGGCCTTCGATTTCGTTTTCTCCCATCGCCCAGAACAAACAACGGTCGAGACGCAGCACGCCATCGTGGTCCTCGCGAAACACAACGAAGAAGAAGCGATTGGTCTCAAGGCACGCATGAAAAGGCGACGTTTCCCAGTCTTCCTCGATCAAACGCTTGAACTCAAACGGTGGGAACGACATAGCCTGTTCGATGTGCCCCCTGTTGTTAACTCGAACAGTTCGGACGGAAATGCCTGCCTTGACGAATTCCTCGGCAGCATTGTTTTTGATTCCGAGCATACGATAAACGAGCGTTGTCCACTGCGCCTTATTGCCCGTGTACTCCAGTCCATACTGTTCGGCAATTTGACGATCGGTCTCACCGTAATGGTGCTCGATAAGTCCAGTTACGTAACTTTCGAAATCGATAGACTTGCCATCGTCCTGAACAATGCTCTCCCCGACTCGCGGAGCACCGAGGACATAAGTATGGAGCACATAGTCCATATACGAGCGCTTGAGGGAAAAGGCGCGACGCTTTGCGCGATGGCGCTCAATCTCGCCCGTATCGGTATTGAAGTATTCATAATACTGGTCCGCCCACATTGTGGCCTCAGTTGCGCCCTTCGTGCAAGCACCCAGATAAGTCGTCATGCCTTCTGAAAGCTCGTCCGCACGGCCATCCTGAATATAGGAAATGATCTTCTCGTAGTCGGCGCGAATGATTTTCATGTCCTCTTCGGGCAGACGAACCATGACCGCACGCTCAATGCGTTGGTCGTATTTATCGATGGAACGATCTCGGCCGTAGTAAATCAACAGGATATTGCTGAGCTTGGTCTTGAGGTGAGAACTGTCGTAGTCGAGCGAAACAGGTCGGTCATAAGGAATCATGGTCAGGACAAGGCGCTCGCCAGCAGACTTCCGGCCGTTCTTGAGCACATCAAAACACGTTGCCTTGAGCTCAACGCCCGCCTCGGGAAAGTCGGGGCGATCGTCACTATTGGCCTTGTAGCCAAAGTAACGTTCTTCGATAAGAGTGCCCATACCGCCTTTGTACTTCTTGGAGCCAAAGTCCTTGGGCGCACTCTCCCCCTCCGGAGCAATACCGAGCTCGAGAATATCGCGGAACGTCATGCCATCGAGATTGGCAGCATAGCGCTCAATACTTGAGGGGTCAGAAAAATCAGTATCGTCAAGCATGCGCTTGAAATCGAGGCGCTTCTTAGACACGGGATACCTCCGAAACTCGCAACTAACCTCATGGTAGTTCAGAGCAACTACTAACGCCCAGAAAATTGAGGTCTTGATTGTCCCCTCGATCGGTTATTGTTGTGACCACCATAACCGGACACAGCAGCGATTGGAGAAACGTGTCTGAGATTAATATTGCCGAGCTTTTTGCGGGCGTCGGTGGATTTCGTTTGGGTCTCGAAGGCTATGCCGACCCTCGCCATCCCGAGTTTTATATGAAGCCCGCCGGCCCCTTCCGCACCATTTGGGCCAATCAGTGGGAGCCGCCCGGAACCAAGGCGCGTCAGTTCGCGGCCCGTTGCTACATGGATCGCTTCGGCAATGATTCCGTCGTCAACGAAGACATCAATAAGGTCCTGGAGCAGGCCGAGGCAAAAGAAATCGAAATCCCCGATGTCCAAATGGTTGTTGGCGGTTTCCCCTGCCAAGACTACTCTGTCGCGCGTCCGCTCAATCAGGCACACGGCATCGAGGGCAAGAAGGGCGTCCTTTGGTGGGACATCTATCACTTCCTCGAAATGAAGAAGCCCAAGTTCGGTCTCTTTGAGAACGTCGACCGCCTGCTCAAGTCGCCCGCGTCTCAACGCGGTCGCGACTTCGCCATCATCCTAAGCTGTCTTGCCGACCTCGACTACACGGTCGAATGGCGCGTGGTCAACTCTGCCGAATACGGTTTCCCCCAGCGTCGCAAGCGTGTTTATATCTTCTGCGAAAAGGACGCTGGCAAGGTTGATCTCGTTAATCGCATGCACAACGGCGTCATGGCTAAAGCCTTCCCCGCCATCTATCCCGACGAGATGTCCGAGCTCGACGTTTTGCCCGACCCCTACGAGAACTCAACTCGTTTTGGCGTCGGCCAAAAGACCTCTCAATTCAAGAATGCTGGCGTCATGCAGGGCTGTCATGTTCTGACCTGCGACTTTGCCGAGGACTATCACGGTGAGCGCCACGTGCTTGGCGACGTGCTTGTCGACGAGGCTAATGTCCCGGAGCAGTTCTACATCTCCGACGAAAAGCTTCCCGACTGGCGCTACCTTAAGGGCAGCAAGCGCGAAGAGCGGACTAACAAAAAGACAGGCTTTACGTACACGTATTCCGAGGGAGCCATGAGCTTCCCGGATGCCACCGACAAGCCGAGCCGCACCATCCTCACAGGAGAAGGCGGCACGGGAGCGAGCCGCTTCAAGCACGTCATCGAATGTCCCGATGGCCGTTTCCGCCGTCTTGTTCCCGACGAGCTCGATCAGCTTCAGGGATTCCCGAAAGGTTGGACCGATACGGGCATGACCGACGGCCATCGGGCCTTCTGCATGGGCAACGCACTCGTCACCGGCGTGCCCCATCGCATTGGCGAAGCTATGGTCGAAGTGTACGGCCTCTAAGGCAAGCAATCCGGAGCCGGCAGTTCACGCTGTCGACTCCGTTTTTCCACCCCACTTCCCTGTATACTGATGTAGCACGTGTTTCATCCGGGCTTGTTGGGCCGGGTCGTTCATGGGAGGTTCTTGTGGCTGTTTCGAATCCGCCTAAGGGAAGCGTTTCTTCTTCGTCCATCAAGCCGGTTACGCGCAAGGCCGTGCGTTGCCAGCGCGAGGTCGCTTGGCTTGTCACGCAGGCGGCGGGCAGGCTCGTGGCGACCACTCAGGACGTCAACGCGCCTACGCCGAGCTTTGTGCTGGCAGCGGCGCTGGATTTCGTGCGCCAATTGGAGCTTGCCGAACAGGATGCCGGCGGCCACCTCGACTACCAGAATGTTATGGCGCCCGACCTGCAAACGTTCTGCCACATGGCCAAGTTGCCCGCCGCACCCAATGCGCTTTCAGACGCAGGCTACATGTTTACGCTTTCGGGCGCGGACCTTATCCGCGACATCTATGCATACTGCAGCGAGCTCGTCGAGCGCCACGTCTTTGACGCGGCAGAAGTCAAACCGGGATATGTCATCAAGCTGGTTCTTAGGCTGTTCTTGATGGACGGGTTCGGGGCCATGCCGGCGTAAGCCGAGTCTTCAGCATCACCGTCGACTGAGCAACAACCGCTTTACCTTAGTGGGCGCCAATTGAGGGTCGATTATTGGGTCGCCTCGTCCACTAGCGCATTTATTCCACGCGCTCTGACAGTCGATACTTGCGGTTGCGGCTCGTCGCCGGCGCCGTGGGCTCAAGCTCGCCTTGAGCAATGAGCGCGTTGACGCGCGACCTTACCTGGGAAATTGTAAGCCCCGTACGTTCTGCCAGCTCGCGCGTCCCCAGCTCGCCGTAGTGTTTGAGTGCCGTCACAATTAAGCCCCCGCCATGATCGACCGGCTCGATCTTTGAACGGTAAAGTACGACCTTGAACCGATCGAACCCCGGGCAGAACAGGGGCTCGGCCAGACCATGCGCGCGCATGGCATCGATCATCATCGGGATGCCCGAGCCATTGCCCTCAGCCGGCGAACCTGCGCCATCCGGCAGCGGAACAATCGCCATGAGCTTCACAAGCGTCGCGTTACGGCATCGGGAGCTGCCGTCAAACAAGTTCTCGCGAGTCTTTCCCCCGTAAAGGCCGCCAGGATTCGTCACCTCGACACGATCGTCAAAGACGTCGACGGCAATCGATTGTCCACAGAACCGATCCCCGTATTCTCGATGGATTACGGCGTTGGCGATTGCCTCGCGCAGAACCTCCTCGGGAATCTCCAGCGAGTCGACACGCGAGACGCCTTGGACGGTCGAGGTTCGCCGCAAATTCTTGGCGACGGCCGCGACAGCATCCGAGATCATCTCGCCCAACGTTCCCTCACAGATTGTGCGGTCCATGAACCTCAGCGACCCCGCCGTGCCTTTCCGGGTCCCCGCATAGACAGCCATGTCGATAAAGAGCTTGGGATAAAACTGCTGAGGGTAGGTGCCCGCAACTAGGAGTCCAGCCTTGGTGACATTGCCCTGGGAATCAAGGATATTTAGGCGCTCCAGCTTCGTTTGTTTGTCCGGCGCGCCGCGCATCGCCCGGGGCGTCAACGAGAAAGCCCGATCTATCGTACGGTCGACCAGCGTCTCGTCGAGATCGTCCGCACCTGCGCCCGCCACCGCGTCGCGATCGCTCGGAGTCGCTCGACCGTATGACGCCAATGCGAGCACCTCGGTCGACGAAAGCGGGACATCTTTGTCATCGATGCGTTTGTAGCTGCCACCTTGAGCGCCCCGCTCTATGACATAGCAAGGCTTGCTCGACGGGTCGAGCTCCTCAATCGTGATGACCAGAACCACGGTGCCCTGGAGCTCCACGCGCTCAATGGTGTATTTGGGCGGATTGGCCAG
The DNA here is from genome assembly GCA_048449885.1 of Collinsella sp. Classification (GTDB taxonomy): domain Bacteria; phylum Actinomycetota; class Coriobacteriia; order Coriobacteriales; family Coriobacteriaceae; genus Collinsella. The sequence continues at coordinate 517 of DBGBJN010000021.1, read as the reverse complement.
CTTTCCGCGACCGCCGGCATCGCCCATGCCCGCCACGAATTGGTTGAGCACTTTCTCGGTCTCAAAGTTTGCAACTGGGGCAAAACCCGCGCGCTCGCTCACTCCGAGTACGATGATGCCGCCGGCGGTGTTTGCGAAAGCGCTGACCGTTTCCCATACGTCGCGGGAAAGCGTCGTGGCGCTCTCCTTGACCTCGACGTTAAGATCGTCCGAGCCCATGCGCCTTAAAGACTCGAGCAGACCGGTCAGTTCGTTTTCGTTCATCTGCACGTCCTTTCGCTCGGTTCTGCGAAGAATGCCGCGAATGGATTTCCTTCGTCTCTCAGTTATCTCTCGTAATTATCTCTCATCTTTCTGTTATTTCTCATATTAGAGATGAGTGAGAGATAAAAGATAAGATGTCTGCCATCTGTTTCATATAAACATGTTTTTGCTGGTAGAACAATCGGTATTGAGATAATACCATGATTGCTTGTCTCTTTGCTGCTCAGTTATCTCTCATATTTATCTCTCGTCT
>DBGBJN010000020.1:0-2915 GCA_048449885.1 Collinsella sp. | reverse complement strand
GATGATCTTGCCGTGGCCCTTGGCGATCATGCCGGGCAGGCAGGCCTTGGACACGATAAACGGTGCGTTGAGGTCAATATCGACGACGCGGCGGAAGTCCTCGGCGCTCATGTCGAGCATCGGGGTACGCTGGATGACGCCAGCGTTGTTGACCAGGATATCGGGCGTGGTGCCAAAGTCGGCCTCAATCTTGGCGATGAGCTCGGCGACGACGGCCTCGTCGGTGACATCGGCAACATAGCCGTGAGCGTCAAAGCCCAGCTCGCGGTAGTGCTTCTCGGCCTCGGCTACCTTGTCGGCGTGACGTGCGTTAAAGGCGATCTTGGCGCCAGCCTCTCCGAGCGCCTCGGCGATGGCCATGCCAATGCCATAGGTGGCGCCGGTTACCAGTGCGACCTTGCCGTCCAGACGGAAGCTGTCCATAAGATCAGACATAGCGATCCTTTCAAAAGAAACGTTCATCTATATAAGTCTTGCTTTTCATGCAAGGTCAGTATAGGTGAAGCGGCGTAATAGCCACCCCTTATTTCCTAAAATCAGGTGAACGTTCACTTTTAAAAGGCGAACGGCAGTCTTGTCCTTGCCGCGCGGACGTTTATTCGCTCTGTTCCTGCGTGCCCTCTGCGATCATGTTGCGGTTGTACACCAGATGCAGGTACATCGCGTCGTGCGCTGCGGTGGGATTGCGCGCGGCGATGGCGTCGGCCACGCCACGGTGGGTGCGGATGGTTTCCTCAACCAGCTTTTTGCCGGTCACGTCAATAAACAGGGGGACAGACGCCTTGAGCACACCCATCAGGCGGGGGACAACGAGGTTGCCGCAGCTTTCGGCAATTGCGATATGAAACGCGGTGTCGGCGGCGGAATAGTCTTCGTCCCGCGCGGCCAAGCGCTCGGACTCGTCGCAAAGTTCTTTGATGCAGATGATTTGATCGTCGGTCGCGTGCTCTGCGGCCATGCTGGCCATCTGCGGCTCGATCATAAAGCGCACTTCGAGCAGGTCGCGTGCCAGGCGCCTCTTGTCATCGATAAAGGTAAAGCCCAGCGGATCGTCGGCAACGCCGGGGTTTGATGCCACATAGGTGCCCGAGCCCTGTTTGATGCGCACGATGTTGCGCGACTGCAGCAGCTTCATGGCTTCGCGCACCGTGCTTCTGCCGGCGCCCAGGCGCTCGACGAGCACGGCCTCCTTGGGCAGGCGGTCGCCTTGCTCAAGATGTTCATCCAGGATCAGTTGAATGATTTTCTCCGAAATCTGCTCGGGGAGTCCCAATTCGGCTCGTGCCACGCTTCACCTCATATCAAAAGAATTCATCAGAGCTATTCTAGCCCATTCAGCAGAAGCCGCGGCGGTTCACTCCGACAATGAGGGGGCTGGAAGTAGCCGTTTACCGTCAAAAAGACCGTTCAGCAAATACATCAGATGTATTTCGAACAAATTTCAATTTGAAACATCAGACCTATTGAAAACACGCTATAGTCTAAGCCGAATTCAAAAGGTCTGATGAATTGGAGGAAAGATGTCAGACCCAACGTTTATGGCTGATCCCACCAGGCTGGTCATCGCCGCCATCGTGGGCATCGCGCTGCTGCTTGCGCTCATCATCAAGTTCAAGCTGCACCCCGTGCTGTCGATGATGGTCTCGGCGCTCGTGATCGGTATCGGTGCCGGCATGCCGCTCGACATGGTGGCGGACACCGTCACCAAGGGTGTGGGCACCACGCTGCAAAACATCGCCCTGCTCATTGGCCTGGGATCGATGTTTGGCCAGATTTTGGAGGAGAGCGGCGGCGCCAAGAAGATCGCCCAGACCTTCATTGACACCTTTGGCCAGGGCCACTCCAGCTGGGCGCTGGGCATCACCGGTTTGGTCATCGGCACCACGGTGTTCTTTGAGGCCGGCGTGGTCGTTTTGATCCCGCTTGCCTTTAGCGTGGCATCGCAGACCAAAAAGTCGACGCTCTACTACGGCATCGCGCTGCTCGCGGGACTTGCCGCTGGCTATGCGTTCGTGCCGCCATCGGCCGGGTCGGTTTTGGTCGCCGGCACGCTCGGTGTCGACCTGGGCACCATGATTCTCGTCGGTATCCCTACCGCCTTCATCGCTATGGCGATCGCCGGCGTTATCTGGGGCCGCAACGTGGGCGGTCGCATCTTTACCGATGTTCCGGAGCACTTTACCTCTGCCGAGGGCGCGAGCGACGAAAAGGAGCTTCCCTCCTTTGGCATGGTGCTTGCCATCGTGCTCACGCCGCTTTGTCTGATTTTGCTGGGCACGTTGTCCTCTTATATCCCCATGCCCGCTGAGCTCGCCTCGATTCTCGCCTTCCTGGGCAAGCCGTTCGTCGCTTTGACGCTCGCCACGCTCGTCGCGATGTATCTGCTGGGCGCGCGCCGCGGCTACTCCGGCGCTGAGCTCAAAGCCCTGCTCGACCGCTCTCTTAAACCCGTCGGCATGATCTTGCTGGTCATTGCCTGCGGCGGTGTGATCCGCTGGATGCTGCAGGACTGCGGCCTGGGCCAGGTTATCGGCCCTATGCTCGAGAACTGCCCGCTGCCCCTCGTGGTTGTCGGCTTCCTCATCGCTGCGCTCGTCCGTGCCTCGGTCGGTAGCTCTATTGTTTCGATGACCATGGCATCGGGCATTATGGCCGCTATGCCTGCGGTCGTCGGCGCTTCGGTGCTCATGCGTGCCGCCATCTGTCTTGCCATCTGCGGCGGCGCCACGGCACTCTCGCACGTCAACGATGCCGGTTTTTGGATGTGCTCCTCGTTCCTGGAGATTGACGAGAAGACCACCCTCAAGTCCTGGACCGTTATGGAGACGCTCATCGGCCTTTCGGGTCTTGCCTGCGCCCTGGTGATTTCGTTCTTCGCCTAGTTCGCGTAGCTAAGCATCTTTCGCCGAGTGCAT
>DBGBJN010000019.1:0-18963 GCA_048449885.1 Collinsella sp. | reverse complement strand
CGCGCTACACTCATCCTGTAAACCGAACGGCACGAGGGGGATACATGCTGCGTATAGCGACCATCGGCACATCCATGATTACCGACGACTTTATCCAGGTCGTCAACGCCAACGACCAAGCCGCGTTTGTGGGCACGCTCTCGCGCGATGCAAATCGCGGCGCCGCCTTCACCGCTAAGCACGGCGGCGAGCGTAACTTCACCGCACTTGACGAGCTTGCGTCTGCCGACGACGTCGACGCCGTCTACATCGGCAGCCCTAACGCACTTCACTACGAGCAGGCCCTTGCCTGCATCGCTGGTGGCAAGCACGTCATCGTCGAGAAGCCCTTCTGCGCCACCGAGGCGCAGGCGCTGGAAGTCTTCCGCGCTGCCGAGGCAGCGGGCGTCGTAGCCCTCGAGGCCATGCGCCCGCTCCATGACCCCGCTTTCCACGCCATCGAGGACGCCCTGGGCGAGATTGCGCCCATCCGCCGCGCCTCATTGCGCTTTGGCAAGTATTCCTCGCGCTACAACGAGATTCTCGCGGGACGCGCCACCAATATCTTCGACTGCAATATGGCATCGGGTTCCCTCATGGATATTGGCGTCTACACCGTCGAGCCCATGGTCGAGATTTTCGGCATGCCCTCCGGCCTTACGAGCATGGCTACTCTGCTCGACCCCACCACGCGACAGCTCACGCACGGCCCCATCGACGGCTGCGGTTCCATCCTCGCCAGCTACGGCGGTGGCCGTATCTCCGTCGAGCTCGCGCACTCCAAAATTACGAATGACCTGCTTCCCTCGCAGATCGAAGGCGAGCGTGGCACTATCCAGATTGACCATCTGTCCACGCCCCGCAACGTACGTATCGACTATCGCGGCGATGTCGTACGCGGCTCGGCGACCGAGGCGCCGCGCGGACAGGGCGACAACGGCCGCGTGCTCGACCTACCCAAATCGAGCAACACTATGGAATACGAACTCACAGACTTTATCACCGCCATCGGCGGCATCGATAACGTTAAAGAAGAGATTTGGGAGACCCCGGCGGGACGCCACGAGCTTGGCCACTACCGCGATGTCACGCTCGTCTCACTGCGCATCATGGATGCCGTGCGCCAGCAGGCCGGCATAACCTTCCCGGCCGACGCAGGCAAGCAGGCATAGCGATGGGCTTCTTCGATACGTTCTTCTCCAGCGTCACCGGCGGCAGTCGAGAGCCTCAAAAACCATCAAACGTCGAGCTCGAGCTGCGCCGCAGGCTTACTGTGCTCGCAAGCGACGAGGCCACTCAAGACACTCCCCTGCGCTATTTCCTGCGCTGGGAGGGGCAAGTCCAAGGCGTTGGTTTTCGCTTTACCAACACCAACCTCGCGCAGGCACGCGCACTCACCGGCTGGGTACGTAACATGGAAGACGGCTCAGTCGAGATGGAGATACAGGGAGCTCCGGCAAGCATCCTATCTCATCTCGAGGCACTTCATGCCTCCTACGAGCGCATGGGAACGCGTTTTCGCCTCGTAGATGCCCAGGCCCGAGCCCCACTTGCCAATGAAGACGGTTTCAGTCCTCATTATTAGTATTGTGTGCTAAATACGGTATCATTTACCTACGACCGTTGATAGAAAAGAGGCGAGGCGCATGGCGGTGCAAAGAAGGAATACCAAGCAGCGAAAGCTGGTTCTTGACGCCGTGCGCCAAAGCTATAACCATCCCACCGCCGACGAGATCTACAACGCCGTGCGCGCGCAGGATGACAAAATCAGCCGCGGTACGGTCTACCGCAATCTCAATCTCTTGGCCGACGCCGGCGAGATCCTCTCCATCAAGACACCGGGCGGCAGTCGCTTCGATCGCACCATCGAGCCGCACGCGCATATCATCTGCACCTCGTGCAGCCGCGTCATCGACGTACCGCTCCCCTTCGATGCCCAGCTCGACGCCAAAGCGTCCGAGCAAATCGGCTGGAACGTCACGTCGCACTACACCATCTTTGAGGGACTCTGCCCCGACTGCCAGTAGTCTTTGAGACATGCGTGCAAATCTACTTGCCCATCCGCTACAGCAAACAGCACATTTCTAGGTATGTCCCGAAAACCTACTCGGCGAGCAGACGGCGCAGTTCTTCTTCGACCGTGTGCACGTAACGGACACGGTCATTGACACCGCGCATGCTGGGATTGCAGCTCTCCATTAGATAAGGATGGCCCACCACGTTGAGCATGTCGCGGTCGTTTTCGTTATCGCCAAACGCCACCATTTCGTTAGGTGAGATCCCCAGCGCGCGACCATAATCGGCAAGCGCGGACCCCTTGCCCGAATCAAAGCCGATAAAGTCGGTCCATTCGGTTCCCGACGTCATCACGTCGACACGGTCGCCAAAGAGGCGCTCAAAATGCTCCAGCGCGGCCGGCTGATCCATCTCGGGCGTCTGGAAGGCAATCTTAATGACGTCCTCGTCGATGTCCTCGGGACGGTCGACCACCGCCACATCGCAGTGGACCTCATAGCGCAAATGGTCGACGAACGCATCGTTGCCGCCCATGGTGTAGAGGTGCCCCTCGCACGAAAGGGTCACGTCGGCATGGGGATACGCAACCACGGCATTCGCGATATCCATAGCAAGGCTGCGCTCCATGGAACGCTTGACAACGGCACGTCCCTCGCTCATCACCAGGGCTCCGTTTTCGCATACATAGGCGAGCTCATCGGCCACCGGGGCAAACAGGTGGCGCAAGCTCGCATATTGACGGCCGCTCGCCGGCATAAACACGATACCGCGACGATGCAGCTCATCGATAAGCTCAAAGGCCTCGGAACGCGGCTCGCGCTCCCCCGGATGCAGCAACGTGCCGTCCAAATCGCATGCAATCAGCTTGATTCCCTCAAGACCCATATGCTTTCCCCCAAAGCACCTCATCAACAGTAAGACGGACTTTGAATAGTTGCCTCTCAAAGTCCGTCTTACTCATACGCACGTTAACCGCGCGCCTTCTTTACGATCGTAAAGTCGGGAGCCATGCTCACGACGACCTCCGCCGCACTCGACGCAAAGCGCCGGCTGGCATCGAGCTCGCGCGTGACCACCGAGAGGCGAACGCCCTCGATACCCCGGAGCATGCGGCCCAAAACAGGCTGCACCGGCGTATACATGCGCACGGTATGCTCGTCCGAGTCGCCCCGGAAGAGCGGCGCATGCATGTTGCCGATCTCCCAGCACGCATGCGCGAGCGCAATCGGATCCATGCGGTCGACTTCGACCAAATAAACCTCGGCGCTGCGCAGGCGCACGACAACCGCCACGGGCACCACGCCCGAACGGTCAATGGCGAGCACGTCGCCGTCGGCAAGACGACCACCGTCGGTAGCATCCGGCCGAACATCGATCGTGCGCCCCAGCTCCGTCACGCCCGCAAACGCGCATACATCAGCCTGGTCCCAATCGAGCAGTAGCTCATCGACCTCAAAGACACCGCCCAGCTCCCGGCGAAGCAAAAGCTCATAGGACGGGTCGTTGAGATTTCCGAGGCACGTTGTCGAAACCAGATTTGCAGGCATAGCCTAATCCTCGACCTCGACGAGCTCGATATCGAAGTTGAGATCCTTGCCGGCAAGCTCGTGGTTGGCATCGAGCGTCACAGCCTCGGGCGTCACGTCAATGACGACGGCGGGGACGGGCATACCGCTCGGCGTGGACAGGAAGAGCTTCATGCCCTTCTCGATCTGCTCGATGTTGGGAACCTGCTCGGCCGGGAAGGTAATAACCATCTCGGGATTGTGCTCGCCGTAGGCATCGGCAGCAGGAATGTGCACGGTCTTCTTCTCGCCCACCTGCATGTCGACAACAGCGGCGTCGAAGCCCTTGATCATCTGACCGGCACCGCAGGTGAACTCCAGCGGCTCGCCGCGATCGTAGGAGCTATCGAACTGCGTGCCGTCGTCGAGCGTGCCACGATAATGGGTCTTGACCTTCTTGCCCTGGTTGGACATGGTAACCTCCGTGATAAGGGCGGCGCACAACGCAGGCCGCCGTGAACATATGGCGCTAACTATACCCTAGTCATACAATTCAATGACAGTTTGCAAAGAAACGCTGCAACCGGAGGAACCATGGCATATCCCGTATTTGACCTACACTGCGACACCGCCGACCGAATCGGCTGGGCCACGCTCGATCTCGACCTGCGCTTTACCGCCGGCACCGACGGTTATTTCCCCGGCGACGAAACGCATCCGCAAGATTTCGACCTCATCGAGGGCAACGCCTGCGCCATCTCGCTCGCAAAGATCGGCAACACGCCGTGGGCACAGTGCTTCGCCACGTTTGTCCCCGACGAGATTCCCACCGCCCACGCCGCGCGCTTCCAGGCGCAAATCATGGCGCATATGAGCGGCCAGGCAATGCTCAACCACGACCGCATGGTCAACGTACGCAGCGCCGCAGACATTCGCCCCGCGCTCAAGGACGGTAAAGTCGCTTGCATCCACACCATCGAAAACGCCACGTTCTTTGCCGAGGACCCCGCACTGATCGAGGTGCTCAAGAGCTTGGGCGTGCTTATGTCGTCACTCAGCTGGAACGCGCAGGGACCGCTCGCGAGCGGACACGATACCCACGCCGGCCTCACCGCCGCCGGCATCGAGGCGCTTGCGCAGATGGAGCACGCCGGCATGGTACTCGACGTCTCCCACCTCAACGATGAGTGCTTTGACGAGGTTGTCGCCCACGCCACGCGCCCCTTCGTCGCCAGCCACTCCAACTCCCGTGCGGTTTGCGGCGTCAAGCGCAACCTCACCGACGACCAGTTCCGCACCATTCGCGACATGGGCGGCATCGTCGGCCTCAACTACTGCAGCGAGTTCCTATCCAACGACGCAACCGACAAGACCGCCGCAGACGTCACCTTCGACCAGCTGGCGGCACATATCGAGCACTGGCTCGACCTGGGCGGCGAGGACGTCATCGCGCTCGGCGGCGACTGGGACGGTGCCACGGTGCCCGCTTTCCTCTCCGATGCCAGCATGATGCCCGAGTTCCAGAACATGCTTTCCAAGCATTTTGGCAAGACCGTGATGCAGAAGCTCTGTAGCGACAACGCGCTTGCCTTCTTTGAGCGTTATTAATTTCACATCCCTTGAGCGGGCCGGCATGCCGAACGGTCGACATGCCGGCCCGTCCCCAATCTGAAGGACCGCTTTTGACGCAGCAATTTACGATTTCCATATCCCGACCGGATGGGACGCCCATCTCCGTCGTCGTTACCAAAAAGCGCGTCAAAAACTTCAACCTACGCGTCACATCAAGCGGTGAGGTCCACGCCAGCGCACCGCTCGGCGCCAGCCGCGAGCGCATCGAGGCATTTGTGAAGCGCAACAGCACCTGGATTGTCAGCCGACTTGCCAAGCGCGAGCAACATCAGGCGACGGCGCGAGAGCCGCTCAGCACCTCGTCCGTCATTGCACTTTGGGGCAAGCCCATCACGGTACAGGATGCACTCGATCACAACTTTGTATCACCCGCGCCGCGGCCCAAGCAGGCCACCTTCGCAAGCTTTATGGGTACCGACGAATCGGACGAAGGCCCACAGGCCAAGCGGCGCGCAATCCTCGACGGCCTAACGTCCGACGAGTTCCAAGCCCACATCAGCCAGCTTTATACGACCGAGGTCACCGCAGCGCTACGCGACATCGTGCACGCATACGAAATCACAATGAGTGTCGCCGTTTCCCGCGTCTCCGTGCGCAGCATGAAAACGCGCTGGGGATCATGCACGCCCAAGACCGGAGCCATTCGCATCGCACGCGAACTTGCCGCTTATCCCATCGAGTGTCTCGACATGGTTGTCGCCCACGAGCTCGTCCACTTGCTCGAGCCAAGCCACAATCAGCGGTTTCACGCCCTGCTCGACAGGTACTGCCCCAACAATAGAGCGCTGTCGCAGCGGCTCAAGCAGCCACCCATAGAGACGTATTAGAACCGGTTAGCGCACGCGCTCGATCTCGACGCCGCAGCTTGCCAGGGGAAGACCGACGGGCGCCCAAGGCTTATCGAGCTTAACACGCACGCCAAGCAGCAAGGGGTAACGACGCAGCAGCATCTGGGCCACACCCTCGGCTGCCGCCTCGATGAGTTTAAACGTATGCTCGCGCAGATAGCCATCGACATCGTGGCACACCGAGCCGTAGTCAATCGAGGCGTCCAGGTTATCGTGCTCCCCCGCTGCACGCAGGTCGGCATAGAGCACCAAGGACACGATGAACTTCTGGCCCAGCGCGTTCTCTTCGGGATACACGCCGTGGTTGGCAAAGACCTCGAGACCGTCGATAGTAATGCGATCGGCATGGCGCAGATCGTCATAGCTCACGTGGGGCACCGCCGTTGCGGTGGATATTTCGCCCCTTCCACGGCGTGCGAGCTCGGCACCTTCAGTCTTGGTTGCATTCTCGGGCAGTTTTTTGTTACTCATCGCGATCGTCTCCTTCGTTTTGAACCCCGACCGCGCAAACTAACTACACGCGAATCGACAGGTTCTTTTTATCATCGCTCCAGTTGCAAGCATTGCGCGCGGGGCATGCAAAGCAGGCGCGCGACGCTTTGTCGGCTGCATAGAGCAAACGCTCAAGCGGTTGGCTGTTCACGCGCAGCTTTCGATGGCCCAGAATGGCCGTCTTAATGGCTGCGGCATCGGCCGGCTCAAACGCCACGTCATCAGGCATGCCGCCGAGAATTGCATCAGCGACGCGTTCGCTTGCAACATCATGGGATATACCCGATTCATACTGTTCATCTTTGCCGATATCGTGAAGAAGTGCCGTGGCGTAGATGACCTCGCGGTCAAACTCGAGATCTTCCTCGAGATTCTTAATCCACATAATGCGAGCGACATCGAGCAGATGGTCGATACCGTGGCGGCAGAAGATGCGCCCCGATTCCAGCTGAGCAATGTTGCCCAGGTGGCGCCGGAACAGGCCGTTGGCACAGATGTAATCGATACGAGGCATGACGCCAAAAGGCGCCAGGCCCGAAGCCATAAAACCGCGACGCGGCGTTCCCTCGTCAGTATTCGATGTAAAGTCGTTGACGACTCTCATAGTTAGCGTCCCAGCATCCTAAAGAAACGCTCTTCGAGCGCGGGGTCGGTCTCAAAGACGCCGCGGCGAGCGAGCGTCACGGTCTTGGTGCCGGGCTTTTGCACGCCGCGCATGGTCATGCACATATGCTCAGCTTCCATGAGCACAATCGCTCCCTGGGGAGCGAGATAATCCATGAGGGCGTCGGCAACCTGCGCACACAGCTGCTCCTGCAGCTGCAGACGGCGGGCATAAACCTCAACCGTGCGAGCAAGCTTAGAGAGCCCTGCGACACGGCCGTTGGGGATATAGCCAATGGTAGCCTTGCCATAAAACGGCAGCAGATGATGTTCGCACAGCGAGTAGAACGTGATGTCGCGCTCGATAACCAAATCGTTCGAAGCGACGGCAAACGTTTTGGACAGGTGCTCCTCGGCACTCTGGTCCATACCGCCGGCGATTTCGCCATACATACGGGCAACGCGCGCCGGGGTCTCCAGCAGGCCCTCCCGAGTTGGGTCCTCGCCTATGCCCTCAAGCAACAGCTTAATGGCGGCCTCGACTTTTTCCTGATCGACCATCTGGGCCTCACTTTTCCGATTTTGCGTTCGCGCTATGGTACCACGCCCTCCGGCATCGGCCACAAGCTACATAGTATGGGTCGAATAGACCGGATCATCACGCCAAAGTTCAACCGCATCACAAAGCGCAACGCCCTCGCGCTCAGCACGGGCGCGCGTAGCGTTCATATCGATCACGCGCTGATTGCTCGAGCCTCTGAAGCGCAACGAGATATCGTACAAATCCTGAACGAACGGACCGTCCACCAACATATCGAGGCAGGTAAGGATACGGTCCGTGACCTCGGTATGGTGGCAACCGCCCGGCATAAGCTCCTCGAGCACATCGCCGGTAAAGCACCAAATGGTCTTTCCCGACCCCGCAGGATAGGCCGCACGCACGCGTTCAATAAAGTCAACAAGCCCCGCCTGATTCTCGGGCTCCATGGGCTCGCCGCCCAAAATCGTCAAGCCATCGATAAAGGGATGATCGAGACTCTCGATAATTTTGTCCTCGACGGCGCGATCGAACGGCTCGCCCGCAGCAAAGTCCCACGCGACAGAGTTAAAGCAGTTCTTGCACCCACGACGGCACCCACTCACAAACAGAGAAGTACGAACGCCTTCCCCATCAGCAATGTCGAAATACTTAATGTTCGCGTAGTTCATAGGTAACTCTCCCGGGAGGCCGGGACATATCATCCCGTCCTCAAACATTCTCGGCCTTCGGCCTGCGAAACTGTGGGCGGGACGATATGTCCCGGCCTCATGCAAAGGGTAACTCAATGAACGAAGCGAACATCGAGCATAGGGTTCGAGGTCCAATAAAAACTATGTTGCAGCTCAACCGTCATCACAAGCAAAGCGTTGTTGCAAGTCAACTCATTTCCGCTAAGAACTTCGAGGAGTGAGCAGACCGCATGCTGCATCTCAGCTACATCACCTTGGCTGCCCCGTAGCGAGGCCCCGGACCTTTACTCGATATGAGTTCCGCACGAACAGGAGGCGCCAGTGGCGCCTCCGTCGTGAGCCAGGACTGTCCGAAATAGCGAGTAAAGATCCGGGGCCTCGCTACGGGGCAGCCTGGGATAGTTATTAGAGATGCAGCACGCGGTCGCGGATCTCCTCGGTTCGACCCTGGTTCCAGAACTGGGTACCGATGTAACCACACGTACGGCGGGCGACGTTCATCTTCTCCTGATCGCGGTTGCCGCAGTTGGGGCACTCCCACACCAGCTTGCCGTCATCCTCGACAATCTTGATCTCGCCGTCGTAGCCGCACACCTGACAGTAGTCACTCTTGGTGTTGAGCTCGGCGTACATGATGTTGTCGTAGATGTACTGCATCACGCGAATGACAGCCTTGAGGTTGTCCTGCATGTTGGGAACCTCGACGTAGGAGATAGCGCCGCCCGGCGAAAGCTGCTGGAACATACCCTCGAACTTAAGCTTGTCGAAGGCATCGATCTCCTCGGACACGTGGACGTGATAGCTGTTAGTGATGTAGCCCTTGTCCGTCACGCCCGGGATAATGCCAAAACGACGCTGCAGGCACTTGGCGAACTTGTAGGTCGTCGACTCCAACGGCGTGCCGTACAGCGAGAAATCGATGTCGCTCGCAGCCTTCCACTCCGCGCACTTGTCGTTCATGTGCTGCATGACGGCCATGGCAAACGGCGTGCCCTCCTTCTCGGTGTGGCTGTGACCCGTCATGTACTTGACGCACTCATACAGACCGGCGTAACCCAGGCTGATGGTGGAATAGCCGCCCACGAGCAGTTTGTCGATCGTCTCACCCTTCTTAAGGCGCGCCAGGGCGCCGTACTGCCAAAGGATCGGCGCGGCATCCGAAAGCGTGCCCATCAGGCGCTCATGGCGGCACAGCAGGGCCCGGTGGCACAGCTCAAGGCGCTCATCGAAGATCTTCCAGAACTTGTCCATATCCTGGTGCGAGCTCAACGCGACATCGGGCAGGTTAATGGTTACAACACCCTGGTTAAAGCGACCATAGTACTTAGGCTTGGTCGGGTCATAGTTCAGCGCGTTGGCAACATTGTTAAAGCCGTTGCCCGAGCGATCGGGCGTCAGGAAACTGCGGCAACCCATGCAGGTGTAGCAATCGCCGTTGCCGGCGCTCTCGCCCTTCGACAGCTTGAGCTCGCGCATCTTCTTCTCGGAGATGTAGTCGGGCACCATGCGCTTGGCGGTGCACTTGGCAGCCAGCTGGGTCAGGTAGAAGTACGGGGAATTCTCGTGAACGTTATCGTCCTCGAGTACATAGATAAGCTTGGGGAATGCCGGGGTAATCCACACGCCGGCCTCGTTCTTAACGCCCTCGTAGCGCTGGCGAAGCGTCTCCTCCACAATCATGGCAAGGTCGTGCTTCTCCTGAGGCGTACGGGCCTCGTTAAGATACATAAAGACCGTCACGAACGGCGCCTGGCCATTCGTGGTCATAAGGGTCACGACCTGATACTGAATCGTCTGGACGCCGCGACGGATCTCATCGCGCAGGCGATCCTCAACGACCTCGCGAACCTTCTCGGCAGATGCCGAGACACCGAGCTCCTCAAGCTCGCGAGCGACCTCGCCGCGAATCTTCTGACGGCTCACCTCAACAAAGGGGGCAAGATGGGTCAGCGAGATGGACTGGCCGCCGTACTGGGAAGAAGCAACCTGGGCGATGATCTGCGTCGCGATGTTGCAAGCGGTCGAGAAGCTGTGCGGCTTCTCGATCAGCGTGCCCGAGATAACAGTGCCGTTCTGGAGCATGTCCTCCAGGTTCACCAGATCGCAGTTGTGCATGTGCTGGGCAAAGTAATCCGAATCGTGGAAGTGGATCAGGCCCTCATTATGGGCATCCACGATCTCCTGGGGCAGCAGCACGCGCTGAGTCAGGTCCTTGGAGATCTCGCCGGCCATGTAGTCGCGCTGAACGGAGTTGACGGTCGGGTTCTTGTTGGAGTTCTCCTGCTTGACCTCTTCGTTATTGCACTCAATCAACGACAGGATCTTGTCATCGGTCGTGTTCTTCTGGCGCTTCAGGCTCTGAACATAACGATAGATGATGTAGTGGCGGGCAACCTCGTAGCAGTCGAGACGCATGATCTCGTCCTCGACCAAATCCTGGATCTCCTCGACCGAAACGGTGTGTCCGGCATTCTCACATGCCTCGGCAACGTTTTGTGCCGCATAAACCACCTGACGGTCGGTTAGACGAGAGCTCTCCTCGACCTCCAAGTTTGCGGCGCGGATGGCATTGACGATCTTATCGATGTCAAAGACAACCTCGGTGCCGCTGCGCTTGATGATCTTCATCCTCTTGCCTCTTTCGCCTCGTAGTCTCATTGCGCTTCAGAGCCAAACGATGCCCGGCAGAGCTTGCCCCTGTCTTGCGGCGCCGTCGCGCAATCTGTGTTCTCGATAAACCATAGGCCCTCATGCGGACAATCCTCGCGGCCGATCAAGCGGCTCAAAGGCGTGTCCAAATGGGGCGAATAAGGTCTTCGTTCTCTGTCCGCCATCTATCATACGACAAAGAGGCATCTATATCCTGTATTCTTTTTTTAGGTCAAACACAACATATAGTGTTTCAGCAGGTCAAAGCAATTAGTCATTTTGCAGACGCATTAAAAATGAGGGGCATTTGACAAGTCGGTAAAACGTTACCAACACGGCTACCTGCATGGCAGTTATAAAACCCCCTTAGTCAAGCCGCTGACAAATCCTACCAAAACCAAGCCGCTCACGCCAAAAGAATCCAAAAGATTATGCTTGACCAACATGTTGCGGTCGTGCCCTGCCGAGCCTCATGCAACGCGGCACGAATCCTTGAAAGATATGTGTATGCAAACGGAAAAGACGAGAGTTTCCTCGGATGACCGCTGAGAAGCATCCCGGAAGATCAAAAAACTCGTAATTTGGTGACGTATTTGGCGACCAAAACAAAACAGCCCAGAGGCTAAGCCTCTGGGCTGCGAACATTTGGTGGGCGTTAGAAGATTTGAACTTCTGACCTCTTCCGTGTCAGGGAAGCGCTCTCCCCCTGAGCTAAACGCCCAAATGGAGCGGACAACGGGGCTCGAACCCGCGACCCCAACCTTGGCAAGGTTGTGCTCTACCAACTGAGCCATGTCCGCCTGCGAGGATTTAATATACGGGATGATCCACCCAAATGCAAGAACTTTTTTTAAAAAGTTTTGCGGCGCCCTCGCGAACCTCGCGAAGACATCAGCCACCACGGAAGGTGTAGGCAAACGCAAACTCGCCGCAAGAGGCCCTTACATCTCACCGAGCATGATCCAGGCAGAGCTGTCCTGCGTGAGCCTGCCGTCTGCAAGCGGTGATGAGGTGAGCAGGACCCTGCCCGCCGGCAGCTCCACGGGTGCTGCACCGAAGTTCGTCACACACGCCCAGCCGTTATCGCGGCGATAGGCGATGACGCCGCCCTCAGCGCCCTCGGCACCATCCGCAAGACCGGTGCGCCCGTCAAGATCGAGCCACGCAAGATCGTTGGCGCACCCGCGCAGCTTGCGCCGCAGCCAGAGGGCGTCACGATAGAGCGCAAGCATCGATGTCAGGTCCGCTTCTTCCCTATCGGCAGCGTAATCGGAAAACCATGCAGGTTGCGGCAGATGGGGCGCCGCATCGGCGTCCGCCGGCGAAAACCCAAACGATCCGCCCTGCGCGGGATCGTCCGCCGCCGCCCACGGCAGGGGCACACGACAGCCGTCGCGCCCCTTCTCACGCTTCGGTCCGTGCGTATTGGTCGCAGTGGGATCTTCGAGTGCAGCCCACGGGATGTCAGCCACCTCAAAAAGGCCGAGCTCCTCACCCTGATACACGTATGCCGAGCCCGGAAGCGCCAGCTCAAGCAAAAGGGCCGCCCGCGCGCGGCGCTCGCCGAGTTCACGGTCCTCGTCATAAGACGACCCGTCGCGTAAGAGCCAGTCGAGCGCAATCTGATGGTAGCGCGTCGCCTTGATTTGCGGCAGGGCATAGCGTGTCGCCACGCGCGGCACGTCGTGGTTGGAGAGTACCCAGGTCGAGGCGGAATCGGATTCGACGGCTGCCTTCAAGCCCTTCTCGATTGCAGTGTGCATGTCATCATAGGTCCAAGTGGCCTTGGCAAACTCAAAGTTGAATGTCTGGCCAAGCTCGCTTGCGCGCGCATAGAGATACTGGCGCTCGGGCAGCACCCATGCCTCGGCAACGGCGCTGCGCGGCGGATTATAGCGGTCGAACACGCGGCGCCACTCGCGATAGATCTCGTGGACCTCGTTGCGGTCCCACAGCGGATGGGTGCCGTCGTCAACCATGTCATCGCCCTCGGCGAGATGCCACCGGTCGAGGTCATCGCGGTCGAGATCCTTGGCGAGACCTTGCGCCACATCAATGCGAAAGCCATCGACGCCTCGATCGCTCCAAAACGCCAGGACGTCGCAAAAGAGCGCATGAACCTCGGGGCATGACCAGTCAAAGTCCGGCTGCTCGGGCGTAAACATGTGCAGATACCACTGACCGTCCGCAACACGCGTCCAGGCGGGGCCGCCAAAGTTGGCATTCCAATTGGTGGGAGGCAGCTCGCCATGCTCGCCGCGACCATCGCGGAAGATATAACGGGCGCGCTCGGGCGATCCGGGGCCGGCGGCAAGAGCGGCTTTGAACCAGGGGTGCTGGTTGGATGAATGGTTGGGCACGATGTCGACGATGACCTTGATGCCGCGCGCGTGAGCCGCAGCGATCATGTCATCAAAGTCGTCAAGCGAGCCGAGACGTGGGTCGACATCGCAGTAGTCCGCCACATCATAGCCGCCATCGACAAGAGGCGATGGGTAAAACGGGCTCAGCCAGATGGCCTCGATACCCAGCCGCTCAAGATAGTCCATCTGCTGGGTAATGCCCGCGATATCGCCCAGACCCGAACCAGTCGAATCCTTAAACGAGCGCGGGTAGATCTGATAGATCGCGGCGTCGGACATCCATGAGCGCGAAGAGGACTTTTCTGTAGCCATGGGGCGTATCTCCCTTGCAACGAGGTTATGCGAGATGCCCACGATGATACGCCCAAAGCTGACATTCGCAGCAAACAACGCCACAGCCACGACCCAAACGCTCGCTCCCTCTCGGGTTCAAGCCTCCTGGGACGAATCGACCGATTAGCGAAAAGAACGGAAGACCCACTTTCCCGGCCACGACAGCGAGCGGGCTCCGGGTGCCCCAGGTTGCCGCGAAAGAGGAGGGAAGCGTACTTTATGTACGCGACCGACGATTGAGGGGCAAGATGAGGCACCCGGAGCCCGCGCAGCGTCAACAAAAAACGCGGTTCGTTAGAACCGCGTAAGATAGTTGGAGCGGACAACGGGGCTCGAACCCGCGACCCCAACCTTGGCAAGGTTGTGCTCTACCAACTGAGCCATGTCCGCATATGTAAAACAAAACGGGCGCCGGAGCGCCCGGATGTTGCCTGGAGGCGAAGCCCGGATTCGAACCGGGGGTAAAGGCTTTGCAGGCCTCTGCCTTACCACTTGGCCACTTCGCCGAAAAAGGACCGCCTAAACGGTCCGGAAATGCAATGGAGCGGACAACGGGGCTCGAACCCGCGACCCCAACCTTGGCAAGGTTGTGCTCTACCAACTGAGCCATGTCCGCTTGCGGGTTATTAATTTACGCGAGTTGTCCAAAAGACGCAAGTACTTTTTTCAAAAAAGTTGCTCGAAGCAAGTTCATACAGGTAAATAATGCCAAGCCAAGACCCTAAGCGCACGATTCCAATGCCGAGCTAAACAGCTTCACCATCTGCACGCGCGTGCCGGCGCCGTCCGTACGACGAGCAACCTCCACGTTATCGACAAGCATACGCATAAGCTTGATGCCACGGCCGCGCTCCTCAGATGCGACCGGCTCGCTCGTTTCATCGATAGAATAGCCGGCACCTCGATCAAGCACCTCAACCACAACGCGATCGCCATAGGCCTGAACCGTCAGGACGCACCCGATACCGCCCGCATGGTCATAGGCATTACCCAGCGCCTCCCCCGACGCCAATGCGACATCGTAGCGCTCGTCACGGCGCAACGGAAGCGATTCAAGGAGTTCAGCGATGCGATGTCGGTAGTATGGAAGATTCTCGATACCCTGACGGACCTCGACGCTCTTACTCCAACGAGGCAGCTCCCCCACCGGAATGGCGGGAATAGACTCCCGTGCCGGCCCCGCGACATGAAGGATATCGACAAGACGAGCAATCTCCAAAAAGCGAACAACTTCACCTGATGCATTGACGAGCGAAAGCAGGCCTTCTCGCCTCATGAGTTCACGAGCGCGCGTAAGCAGGAATGCCAAGCCCGTCGAATCGATAAAGCTAACAGCCTGACAGTTGATGACAACACGACGCACGCCGCGGCCAATCAAAGCATCTAACCGCCGACGCAGCGCAGGCACCGTGGCGATGTCGATATCGCCTGGTGGCGTCAAAACCGCTATGTCATTCCACTCATTCATACGACCATGGTTCCCCAAAAAAGCCCACTCGATGCATTCGTTTCCCCAACCGTACGGATTCAGCCCGCCCAGCGTCGTCTATGAACGACCCCGTAAAAACTCAAGGGACACCAATGCAATGTCATCGTCCAGCGCCGATTCGGTAAAGCGATCAAGCTCGCCCAAGACCTTGCCGCAAATGCCCGACACACCCTCCCCCGAAACAGAAAGCAGAAGATCGCGCAAGCGCTGCTCGCCAAAGAACGCTCCGGTGCGGTCGCGGGCCTCAATCGTTCCATCCGTATACATGAAGAGCATGTCGCCAGGAGCGAACGTAAACACGCCTGTCTCGTACACCATACTCTCAAAGGCACCGATTACACCCGATTGGCATCCAAGTAGCTCGACCTCTCCCCCACGAGCCTCGCCGCCACCCAGTGGCATCGACTCTGGCCTGATGACCATGGTCGGAGGATGGCCCGCCGAACAATACGTTGCGCGTCCGGCCTTAAGGTCAATCTTGGCGATAAAGGCCGTCACGAACGTCTCGACCCTCGAAAAGCCCATGAGCATGCTGTTAAGGGAGCGTGCCATGCGGGCCGGTCCAGCACCCTCCCAGGCATATGCCGTCAGGGCCGTCTTGACGAGCGCGGACATCGATGCGGCCTCAATGCCTTTGCCAGACACATCACCCAGAATCATGACGGCGCAGTCGTCGGGAAGACGGATGAGCGTATAGAAATCGCCGCCGACCAACGCCGAGTTCGTGGCCGACAGGTACACCGAATCGGTTGCAATACCCGGAACATCCCCCAGGGTATTTCTCATGCCGATCTGAAGGGTCTGAGCGATATGGCGCTCCTCGCGCTTTTGAGATTCGCCTTCGTAGATCAGTTCAAAGTCATGCGCCAAGTGCACCAAGTAGTCATATTCAAGGTCATCAATCGGCTCTTGGCTACCATCACGAAGCAGCAGCGCGCGCGTCGTCGGGCTCTTCGCAACAGAAGCAGGAACAATCGCGTCGTTACTGTGCTTGCCATCACCCTCAGAGCGCGGGCGCCCCGCCTCGATGCCGGAGTCGACGTAGAGACCTTGACAAGGCAGACCATGCGCCCTAAGCCAGCCTCCCATAGGCATCGATTCGTCAACGCGAGTTATACGGACGTGTTTAAGGTCCTCGGCACTCGTGCCGCCCAAAACAGATGCCTCAAAGCCATCAGGGCCAGCCCCCAGACGTGCCGCTGGCGCCGTCGTGGAAAAGAAAAGCTTCTCAGGGTCGTCCGGCAAGGCAACGCGACTGCCGCCTTCAAAATCTATGACGTAGGAATCCAGACTGGCGTCATACTCCACAGGGCAAAAATGGCAGTTAAGCATATTGCAGATCTCGGACGATACCGCCTGGGTAGCCGCGGCAGAATCGTCTAGAAAGGTAAACAACTCATCACGCAAGACATTGAGCGAGCGGCCAAGCTCGGCCGTGCGACGGGAGCGAAGGCTCGATGCCATGCCGACCAGCTGGATAGACAGGTAATCGCAAATGACCTCGAGCACATTAACGTCATAGGCGAGCGGTGCCTGAGGGCGTTTCCAACCAACTTCCAGCACGCCAAGGATCTGCGTACCGTAAAAAACGGGAAGACAGATCTCGCTGCGGTACGGAGGCATATCCTGCATGCGCAACAGGTGCTTAGAACGATTGTCCAGGTCCATAAACATACCGGAGGCGGCCTTGTCACCCTTAAGGTCCTGTTGAATCGACAAGCGACAGGCACGCGACTCACGAAGAACATACGTCGGAATGCCAGCGCCATACGGCAAAAACTCAGGCAGGTAGCTGTCGTACAGCTCCTTGGAAACACCGCGAAGTTTAAAACCGCCGCTCTCAGAAAAATAGATAGCAGCACCCGAAGCATCGAGCGTTCCTACAAGCTGGTTCAAAACGGTATCAAGTAGGCTGGGCAGCTCATCGGAGCCCACGGTACTCATAATGACCGAGAGCGTGCCAGAGAGGCGCTTGTTAGCCACTCTAAGCTCCGAAAGAGCACGCTTGAGCTGACGGTCGTGCGAATACTGTTCTTCGATGCTATGGAGCGCCACCAGGACACGTGGCGCGCGGCGCCCAAAGATGCGTGGAGGCGTTACGGAGCCCGCACGAACCAAGACGGGGATAAAGGAGCCGTCACTCAGCTTGAGCATCAGTTCGTTCTCGGAGCTATCAGTTTCAAATGGCAGACGATGTTCCGTCGCACGTTCAAAAGCGGACGAGTACAGGACGTCTTTAACATCTCCACCAATGACGTCGGCGCGTTCCTCGCACATCAAACCAAGTAAGCGATTATTCACATGCAGAATGGTTCCGTCGAGCTCGCAGATGATGACAGCATCGCTCGTGATCTCGACTAGTTGGGCAACGTCTGCCCACTCGTTGCGTTCAAGCGTTTCCATCGTGGACCCCACCGTCTATCGGTAACAAAAAAGCCTCCGAAGAGGCTTCTCAAATGCGATGGTGTCGGAGGCGGGACTTGAACCCGCATGACCAAAAAGCGGTCACTAGCACCTCAAGCTAGCGCGTCTGCCAATTCCGCCACTCCGACATGCTATGTTGTTGATTCGCGGTCCGTTTTGTTGGACCCGCGCGTTCAACGAGGAAGATAATAACCTATGATTCGAGAACTGTGCAAGCACTTTTTTCAAAAAAGTTTACGAATTTGTAAATGCGCAAATAGACTGACCTGTTCGGGCAGGAATGAGGTTGCTTTCCAACGCGTCCTCGGGCATGCGGCATTATTTTGATCTGCGCTTCGCGCTACAAAATAATGCCGCCCCCTGCGGAATGCGTTGGAAAGCAACCTCATTCCTGCCCTAGGGACACATGCTTCAGGCACAGTTCTCAAACATGTTCTGGGGGCTGATGCAAATTTGGTGGCTCGGCTTTGCCGAGCCCTTATATGGGGAGGTCGGAGCTAAAGCTCCGGCCTCACTAAATTTCTTATTAGATTAAGTGAGCGATCAAGGAATCGCACCCCTCTGCAGCGGTAACACAGGGCCCGTGCTGGACTTAGTTTTCAGAACATTCGGCAGACCAGGAAACCCCCTTATCCGCGGCTCCGAAGGAGCAGGATAAGGGGGTTTCCATGGTCGAGGACGTTCTGAAAACTAAGTCCAGCGCGGGCCCGGACGATAACAACCGGCTACAGGTCGATGTGCGATTCCTTGATCGGGAACGGCTCCGCGAAGTGGCACGCGCAGCAGTGACCCGGTGCGACTTCCTTAAACTCGGGAAGCTTCTCAGAGCAGATGCCCTGCGCGATCGGGCAGCGAGTGTGGAAACGGCAGCCGGTCGGCGGATCCAGCGGTGACGGCGGATCGCCGGCGAGGATGATGCGCTTACGGGTCTTCTGGATATCCGGATCGGGAACCGGCACGGCAGACAGCAGCGACTGCGTGTACGGATGGTGAGGCTCGCTATAGAGCGTCTTCCAGTCCGAAACCTCAACCATCTTACCCAGATACATAACGGCAACGCGATCGGAAATGTGCTGCACGACGGACAGGTCGTGAGCGATAAACAGATACGCGGTACCGAACTTGTCCTGCAGTTCCTTGAGCAGGTTCAGAACCTGGGCCTGAATGGACACATCCAGAGCGGAAACCGGCTCGTCGCAGATAATCAGCTTAGGCTTCAGCGCAAATGCACGGGCAATGCCGACACGCTGACGCTGACCGCCGGAGAACTCATGAGGATAGCGGTTAATGTGCTCGGGGTTCAGTCCGACAACGTCGAGAAGCTCGCGGACGCGCTCAATGCGCTCCTCCTTGGTGCCCACGCCGTGAATGGTCATGGGCTCGGAGACGATCTCGCCGAT
>DBGBJN010000018.1:0-3056 GCA_048449885.1 Collinsella sp. | reverse complement strand
ACCAGCACGACGCCGATAAAGATGGCGCCGCGGCGTGCGCTCTTATTGTCATCTCCGCCCGAGGCCTCAACCTCGACCTGGGGCTTAGACGTATGCTGAGAGGACTCCGTCATGAGACTCCTTCTAACAGTCAAAATATCTTGGATATTGTACCCGTAAGGGCCATAGGCAGAACGCAAAGCTCTGGTTCAAACGGGAATTGCAGACGGTTGTTTGAAAATAAAAAACCCGGCCTTCCATGGGAAGCCCGGGTATCAAATGCGTGGTAGCCCGTACCAGATTCGAACTGGTGATCTCCGCCTTGAGAGGGCGGCGTCCTAAACCGCTAGACGAACGGGCCACATGACATCTGCACTGCCGTGCTGCGAGGCTATATATTACGGGACAAAAAACGTCAGCGCAAGAAGAAATTCCAAATTGCCGAAAAATTGTCGGCAGGTTATGGAACACGCAGGTAAACTGGGTAGCTAATTCAAGTTGAGATGGACCAAAAGGGCTTCGCGCTCATTGGGAATGTTGTCTTCGATCACGGCATCGAGGGCAGCGTTGAGTAGTTGACCTAGCTCGGGCCCCGGCTTCACACCGGCACGGATCAGGTCGCCGCCGTTGACGGCGAGCATCTTGAGCGTATAGGGCTCCCCCGCCTCCAGTAGCTCGTGCGCCAGCGCACGCATTTCCTCGATTGTCTCGACATAATAGAAGCACGACGGGGCCTTGCCGAGCGTGTCAGCACGCTTAAGGTCCATGAGCTCGTCAATCAGGCGGGCCGTGTCGACGCCCTCACCCGAAAGCGCGCGCATCACATTGAGCAGGCAGGAGCGCTCGGGGCGCAGCGGCTTATCATGGTATTTGATAAGCAGACACACATCGCGCACCAAATCGTGCGAGAGCGCCAGGCGATCCATGATGACGCGCGCCTTCTTGGCGCCGAGCTCTGGATGACCGTAGAAGTGTCCGCTGCCGGCGTGATCGACCGTAAAGCACTCGGGCTTGGAGACATCGTGCAAAAACGCCGCCCACATAAGGCTCGACGATGGCGCGACGCCGTCGCACAGCGCCAGCTCCCCTGCCACTGTCAGCACACGGGCGATATGCTCGTAGACGTTAAACGCATGGTAGACACTTCGCTGATCAAACCCGCGACCCGCTGCCAACTCGGGCACAGCGGCACAGATGAGCTCGGGATAGCGAAGCATCGCGTCTCCCCCATGACCGGTCGAAAGAATGCCCTCGAGCTCAATACCCACACGCTCGCGCGCCACGGCATCGAGCAGCGGCGCGCACTCGGCAAGCGCACGCTTAGTCTCGGGCTCAATCATAAAGTCCAGACGGCAGGCAAAGCGCACCGCACGCAGCATGCGCAGGGCGTCCTCGTTAAAGCGACGCTTGGGATCACCGACAGCGCGAATCAGCTTGCGCTCCAGATCACCCTGGCCGTCGTAGCGGTCGACAAGCCCGCGCTCGGGATGCCAGGCCATGGCGTTGACGGTAAAGTCGCGGCGGGCCAGATCGTCCTCGAGCGAGGCGGCACGCTCGACACTCTGAGGATGGCGCCCATCGGTGTAAAAGCCATCCAGGCGGTACGTGGTGACCTCGATACGCTCGCCATCGGAAATAGCCGTGATTCCGCCAAATTTAATGCCCGACTCCACGACCGCGATATCAGCGGCCTCGAGCGCCGCCTTGGACTCCTGCCACAGGCCGCTGCAGCACATATCAACATCGTGGCTGGGGCATCCCATCAGGGCGTCGCGCACCCAACCGCCAACGTACCAAGCCTCAAGACCAGCCGCCTCAAGCGCGCGCAGGACGCGCAGGGAGGCATCGGACGGTTGCGTACCGTTGAGCGAAACATTGCACATGCCTGTGGCCTCCTGCGACTATCAAATTGGCTATCGATTGCGTCTGCAAGAAGTCTAGCAAGAAACAGCCTCCACTGCACACGCAAGTCCGATAAACAAAAACGCATCCGTCCTAGTCTAAGACGGATGCGAAATAATCAAACTAGTCAGGCAAGGTACAGGGACTAGCAGACCTGGCGAACCTCGATGTGCTTCTTATATTCGTCCACCTTGGCAAAATCGCCCAGACCGGGGCACTCGACCACGTTGGCGCCGGTGGCCATCGACAGGCGCAGGGCGTCCTCGACGCGCTCGGGGGCGTCGTGCCACACGGACAAGAAGGCAGCGAGCGAGGAATCGCCGGCGCACACCGTCGACAGCAGCTTGACGTCGAAGGTGCGGTTGGCAAACCAGATATGCTCGCCGTTGGAGAAGTACGCGCCGTCGCCACCGAGGGTCAGCAGCACGTTCTTGGCGCCCTTGGCGTGCAGCTCGGCCATCGCGCCCTTGACGGACTCGTCGTCGCCACCGCTCACCTTGATGCCAAAGATGTCGAGCAGCTCGTCATCATTGGGCTTGATCAGCAGCGGCTCCATGGCAATGAGGTCTGCCAGCTGATGGCTCGAGATGTCGAGGACAAACTCGGCCCCCTTGGCCTTGACACGGCGCAGGACCTCGGCCAGGAAGCCCTCGGAAGTGTTGGGAGGCAGCGAGCCGCTGATGACCAGGCAGGTCATGTCATCGAGCGAATCGATGAGCTCAAACATCTCCTGCTCGTTGGCCTCGTTGATGGCGGCACCGGCGTTGACCATGTTGTACTCGGTGTCGGGGCCGGCATTGAGGAACACGTTGACGCGCGTGATGCCGTCAGTCCACACGGGCTTGACGGGCACGCCCAGGGCCTCGGCACCCTTAACGATAAACTCACCCGAGAAGCCAGCGAAGAAACCCAGAATCGTGGAGTCGACACCATAGTGGTCAAGCGTAAACGAGACGTTGAGGCCCTTGCCGTTGGGCGTGTAGACGGCATTGCGGGTACGCGTGACGGTATTGGCAGCAAGGCCGTCGCAGGCAATGTTGTAGTCAATGGCGGGATTTGCAGTGAGCGTGTAAATCATGAATGTTCCTTTCACGAAGCAACGTGTTAATGAAAGTATATTCCACGCATCGGTAAAAGGCTAGGACAACTCGGTGAACGGTGTGGAAGCGATGAAG
>DBGBJN010000017.1:0-1969 GCA_048449885.1 Collinsella sp. | reverse complement strand
GTGCGGCGGTGTGGCGCAATGTAGTGGCGGCCTGCGCGATAATGGACGGGAATTACACGGAAACGTAAAGGCTTCTTAAAGAAATGGCGAGGATAGAGCTATGGGCGAGCAGGTTTGTATGACGGGTGCCGAGTGCTGCGGCGGAGCTGCGGGCGTGGATGCGAACGGTTATCCGGTCGAGACTACGGGCAATGCGGTGCTGGACATCTTGGAGCATCGCTCGTCTACGCGCGCCTTCGCGCGTGATGACGACGACCGTCCCGTGGCGGTGACCGACGAGCAGCGGGCGGCGATTCTGCATGCGGCGAGTCGCGCGCCGTCGGCGGGCGCCATGATGATGTATTCCATCGTGAGCATCCGCGAGCAGGCTACGCTCGACCGCCTGGCCGACCTGTGCGACCACCAGCCCATGATCGCCAAGGCGCCCTGGGCACTCATATTTGTGGTCGATTATGCCAAGTGGATCGATCTGTTTGAGCACGTGGGCTGCTTTGAACCCGAGTTTGTCGAGCGCACGGGCAAGGCGCCCCGCCGCGCGCCGGGTTTGGGCGACTTTGCCATCGCGGCCCAGGACGCCGTGATCGCCGCGCAAAACGCCATGGTCGCCGCTGAGGCCCTGGGCCTGGGGAGCTGCTACATTGGCGACATCGTGGAGAACGCCGAAGAAGTGGCCGAGCTGCTGGGCCTGCCGCCCTATACCATGCCGCTGTCGATGCTCATCATCGGCACGCCCCGTAAGGAGCGTCCGGCGATTGCACATCCCGTGGTGAACCTGGTGCACGAGGAGCGCTACTGCCGCGCCGATGCTGCGACTATGGACGCGCAGGTGGCCGAGATGGACGCGATGTTCCGCCCGCATGCCCGCGAGGTGGGGGAGCGCGTCGTGGACATCTATGCCCGCAAGCACACGAGCCCCTTTATGGCCGAGATGAGCCGATCCATGGAGTGGTGGTTCAAAAATTGGCTCGGAAAATGACGGATATGATAAAGGGACGGTCCCTTTGTCACATTCCATATCGCCGCGGTGGCCTAAAGGCCGTATAAATGTTTATCTAGCTGGGAAAACGGTGCCGTGCAAGCGCAGGCCGATTACCTATAATTCCTTCGAACATTAAAGTTGGGAGGAAACCGGCTTATGGAACAAAAGGCCAAGGAGGCAGCCTCGCACGCTGCGATTCCTGTGAGCATCTCGGCGATGCTCGTCACGCTGGGCGTGGTGTACGGCGATATCGGCACCAGCCCCATGTATGTAACCAAGGCGCTCGTTGCCGGCAACGGCGGCATCGGAAGCGTCACGGAGGAGTTCGTGCTCGGCGCGCTCTCCCTTGTCGTGTGGACGGTCACGTTGCTGACCACCATCAAGTATGTGCTCATCTCGCTGCGCGCCGATAACCATGGTGAGGGCGGCATCTTTGCCCTGTACAGCCTGGTCAAGCGCTGCGGCAAGTGGCTTATCATCCCCGCCATGCTGGGTGGCGCCGCGCTGCTCGCCGACGGCATCCTGACGCCGGCCGTTACCGTTACCACGGCCATCGAGGGCCTGCGCACCATCCCGGCGGTCCATGCCGTGCTGGGCGATGACCAGGGCCGCGTCGTCGCCATTACGCTCGCCATCATCATCGTGCTCTTCTTGGTACAGCGCATCGGTACGGCCAAGATCGGTCACGCCTTTGGCCCCATCATGACGCTGTGGTTCCTATTCCTGGGCGGCACGGGTTTGTTCTTTGTCTTACAGCACCCCGCCGTGCTGCTGTGCCTCAACCCGCTCCGCGGCATCGCCTTTTTGTTGAGCCCCAACAACCACGCGGGCATCATGATTCTGGGCAGCTGCTTCCTCGCCACCACCGGTGCCGAGGCGCTCTACTCCGACATGGGCCACGTCGGCCGCGGCAACATCTACGCTACCTGGCCGTTCGTTAAGTGCTGCCTACTGCTTTCCTATATGGGCCAGGGCGCTTGGCTTATGAAC
>DBGBJN010000016.1:0-2423 GCA_048449885.1 Collinsella sp. | reverse complement strand
GAAAGGCTCTTTGGACTGTGAAGGATTCCGACCTCTCCACAACGGCTGCGCGCGACGCTGCCCGCATCGTCTGGTTTAAGCGCTACCCCGCCAAGCAGACGCTCATCGCATTTTTGCTCGCGCTGTTGGCGACCACGGCGTTTTCCATCGATCCCTCCCCGGTGTCGAGCAACGCAGTCTTGGCGATTGACCCCAAAGCCTCGGGCATGCTGTACGTGTGCTACGAGGTGCTCCTCTCGTTTGCCGGCCATACCGACGCGGTCATGCTGCTTGCACTTGCCTGCCTGCTCACCTTGCCGTTTCGCTACGTGTTCTTTGGCCGTGGCGACACCTGGCGTCCATCGATCATTCTGCCGTCGCTGTTCTTCGCCATCTGCATGGTGTTCGGCCGCAGCTACGATCTCACCGACTCGGCCGAGATTGTCCTTGGCGACAAAGCCCGCATCATCTGCGCCTGGATTGGCGGCGCGGGCTGGATGCTCTTGGCGGTCGTTGCCTTCTACCTTGCCTTTGAGTGTCTAGATTGGCTGAGCTCCCGGCGC
Organism: Collinsella sp.; assembly: GCA_048449885.1. Classification (GTDB taxonomy): domain Bacteria; phylum Actinomycetota; class Coriobacteriia; order Coriobacteriales; family Coriobacteriaceae; genus Collinsella. Next base: position 1,881 of record DBGBJN010000016.1, on the reverse strand, counting down.
ATTCCGTTTTCCGAAGCGCACTTTGGCCGCATATGGCGTGTGACTCACGCCGTGCTCTCGGTCCATCCCTTTGCCGGGCCCTTCCTGGTGCTTATGATCGCCTGGGCGCCCACGCTTATCGCTTCGCTGCCTGGCCTTTTTATGGGAGATACGGGCGCGCAGATTCGCCAGTGGTTCAACTATCCCAACGGCACGAGCGACTACCTGCGCCTACTCAACCCCAACGTGCTGCTCAACGGGCATCATCCCGTAGTGCACACGGCCATTATCGGCTCGTGCGTTCAGCTGGGGCTTTCGCTGTTCAACAGCGCTAACGCGGGTCTTGCCATCTATACCTGTGCTCAGTTCGTCATCACGGCTGCCTGCATGGCCTATTCCATTTCGTCGCTGCGCAAACTGGGCGTGAGCCTGCCGGTTCGCGGTGCGATCCTGCTGTTCTTTGCGTTTATGCCGATGTTCTCTAACTACGCGGCGCTGCTCACCAAAGACGTGCTGTTTGCCGACGCGTTCTTGGTGCTGCTGGTACAGACCGTCAAGCTCGTTGCGTGTGGCTTGCCCCGTCGTGATGCCAATGTCGAGCGAGCAGGCGAGAAAGCCCCCGTGCTCTTTGCGCGCCACGACTGGCTGCTGCTCGCTCTGGGTGCCATGGGTTCCACGTTTCTGCGCAATGGAGGTCTGGTGTTTCCCCTGGCGGCATGCGTAATCGCGGCGGCGTTTTGCGTATGGGACGTGCATGTGGCTCGTCGTGCAGCCAAGCAGACTGGTGCTGCGCCTTCGGGCGCCATCCCGCGTTTCCGCTGGGTTGGCGTTCTCGCGGTGCTCGCGCTCTGCCTTGCCTCTAATATGTACTTCACCAAGGTCTTTATGCCGGCGCACGACATCACGCCTGGTTCCAAGCGCGAAATCCTCTCGATTCCGTTCCAGCAGACGGCTCGTTTCGTCCAAAAGCACGACGGCCTCAACTCGGGCGTCAACCCCGCGGTTAAGGAGGACGGCACCATCGTGGAGGCTCCTTGCGACGGCTTGGTGACCGATGAGGAGCGCACCGTGATCGATCGTGTACTCAAGTACGAGAACCTGGGCCGCCGCTACAACCCCGACAAGTCCGATGCCGTCAAGAACTGCTTTAACGAGTACGCCTCGCAGGAGGACATCAAGGCCTATTTTGAGGTGTGGGCCCAGATGTTCAAAAAGGATCCCGAGTGCTATATCTCGGCGCTCATCAATAACTACTACGGTTATTTTTATCCGAGCGCGCGCGATGCGTGGGTCTACAGCACGGCGCGCGGTGCCGAGATTATGGCGAAGCCCGATAACCTCAAGTACTTCGACTTCCATCCGATTGACAGCAACGTGGTGCGCTGGTGCGACCACCTGATTAACCTGTACCGCGTGGCGGTGCAGCGCATCCCGTTTATCTCGCTCACCATGAGCTCGGCCACCTACGTGTGGATCATGATCGTCGTGGTGGTCTACCTGTTGCGCCGCCATTCGTGGCGCGCGCTGGCCATCTGGATACCGCTGCTGGGCGTGCTCGCCGTGTGCCTGATCGGTCCATGTAACGGCTCGACCTACATGCGCTACCTGTATCCGGTCATCGCCTGCATGCCTTTTGCCATCGGCGCCACTGTCACCCGCAGCGACTTCCTCTGGGCCTAAACTGGTGCATTGGGGTCAGGTTTCTTTGCGCCAAAGGGGCCATCATCACGACGCCTTCATTTTGGGGTTTATCTCGCAGGCCAGTAGGTATATCATAACGACGTTTGTTTATATTGCCCGAGCATCTGCGCTGGGCTTTAGGTCGAAACCGATAGGAGACACGTATGTCCGGACACTCTAAGTGGGCCACAACCAAGCATCGTAAGGGCGCGCAGGACGCCA
>DBGBJN010000015.1:0-5391 GCA_048449885.1 Collinsella sp. | reverse complement strand
CATCAATCGCCTTGGCTACCTGCCCAACCAAAGCGCTCGTCAGCTCGCGGGCGGCGCCACCAAGTCCTTTGGCCTGGTGCTCCCCCGTCTCGATCACGGCTTTTCGCTCCAAATCGCCAGCGGCGCCCACAACGAGGCCCGTAAGCACGGCTACGACCTGCTCATCGCCAACGCCGATAACGACGATATTCTCGAGGACCATTACCTGCGCTACTTTATGGGCACCCAAATGTCCGGCGTCATGGTTCAGCCCATGGCATCCCCCGACTGGCACCCCGCCATGGCCAAGATGCCCGTGCCGATCGTCCACCTGGACATCCATTGCTCCGAGCCCGGCTACTACGTGGCCGCCGACAACGAGGCCCAGGGTCGCATCATTGCCGAACTCGCCATCGCCCGCGGCGCGCACCATATTGTCGTCGTCGGCCGAGCAGCATTTATGCAGCTCACCCTACGTGTGCTTGGCATTCACAAGGCCCTCGCTCTGCACCCCGATATCAAGATCGAAGTCATCGACGCCGGCGAATGGAATACCGCTGCCGACGGCTACGGCATCGGTGCCCAAATCGCCGAGCGCCCCGCGAACGAACGCCCCGATTTTGTCGTCGGCCTGACCGACGTGTTGGCCTCGGGCGTTATCTCGGCGCTGGTCGACAAGGGCATCTCTGTCCCCGGGCAAGTACGCGTAGCAGGTTGCGATGGCAACCCACTCGCTTGGAGCGGATCGGTCCCGCTCACTACGGTAGCGCCCCCGGGCTACGAGATTGGCCGCAAGGGCGTTCAATTGCTGATGGAGCAAATCGAGAACAAGGCGCCGGCGAAGCCCAAGCACGTCCACATCGGCTCTGCCGCGCGCACCGTCACCGCAGTCACCGCCGCCGAGGACATCAACCGCCAAGAACTCGTGCGGCCGTTCCTGCTGGAACGCGCCAGCACCCAGGCAAGCAGCCAGACCGACGCCACGGCCATCAACCTAGGCGCGTATCTATAGCACGCCCGCAAGTATGCTAAGTCGCCGCTTAAGCAAAAGGGGCCCGGCAATGGTCGGGCCCCTTTTGCTTAAGCGCAAACGTGAGCAATTGCTCGTTTCAACAACGCAATTGTCTAGCGCACGGCCTTGACTGCCGCCGCCAGGTCGAACAACGTATCGAGCACGGCCTCGCAGCCATCCACCACGTCCTGCGGCAGCGGCACAATATCGGGGACGGCAAAGACGTGACAGCCGGCCGTGATGCCCGAGACGCAACCATTGCGCGAATCCTCGACCACGGCACATTCCTCGGGAGCAAAGCCCGCGCGCTCGCAGGCGAGCAGGTACATCTCGGGATCGGGCTTGCCATGCACAACGTCCTCGCCGCAGGTCACCGTTTCAAACTTGTCAAAGAGGCCGAATGCTTTAAGGTTGCGCTCGGCCGTAACATGGCGCGATGACGTTGCAAGGCCTACGTGATAGCCCGCAGCCAACAGCTCGTCTATGCACTCGGCAGCGCCGGCCTTAAGCTCCAGATCGGTCTTGACCATCTCGTCGCGAATCTCCTTGTGGCGGACATAGATCGCCTCGGCGGTCTCGTGGCTACCGTAATGCTTATCGAGGATGTCCATGACATCGGGTAGCGTGCGACCGATAAACTGATGGATCAGCGCATCATCAATCGCGAGCCCCAGCTCAGCGGCGCCTGCCTTCCAGGCCCTAATCCCCAAACGCTCGGTATCGACCAGCGTTCCATCCATATCAAAAATAACAGCCTTGATCATATCGGTCCCCCTCGCCGGATTGCATTACTGCCACTCTACCGCACTTTACAAGCTTGTATATAACGTATATAGCATATTGCACTTTCGTTACATAGCTGGAAGTCTTATGACAAGCAGCTCGGTGGGATTATAGTTTCATCCGAGCTTTAATAACTGTAAGGAACTTTCATGCTTTCAGACACCGCCGCACCCGCAGAGGAGCTTCAGGACAAACTCGCAGCACTCGAGCAGCTGCTTTTGGCATACGGACGCGTCGCCATCGGCTTTTCCGGTGGTGTCGACAGCAGCTTTTTGGCCGCGGTCTGCGCCCGCATCATGCCTACCAATACCCTCCTCGTCCATCTCACCACGCCGCTCATCGGCACGCCCGAACAGACTTCGTTTGAGCAGTCCGTTGATGGACAAGCCAATGAAGGGCCGCATTTTAAGCTCCCCGTGCTCAATCTTTCGGTCGATCAGCTGCAGCTCCCCCAGGTAGCCTGTAACGATGTCAATCGCTGCTACCACTGCAAGCACGCCGGCTTTACCGCCATCGTCAACCACGCCAAGTCGCTCGGCTTTCCCACCGTCATCGATGGCAGCAATGCAAGTGATCGCGGCGACTACCGCCCTGGTATGCGCGCGGCAAAAGAGCTCGGCGTACGCTCCCCTCTCATGGAGGTCGGCTTTACCAAGGACGAAGAGCGCGAGCTGCTGCGCGCATGGGGCTATCCCGTTTGGAACCTGCCGGCGGGAGCATGTCTTGCCACGCGCGTTCCCACGGGCGAGGAGCTTACGCGCGAGAAGGTCGATTTAATCCGCGCCTGCGAGGATTACCTGCACGATCTTGATCTGGCACAGGTACGCGCGCGCTTGATCGGCGGCTGCATGCATATCGAGGCCGCACCCGCAGATGTTGCCAAGATTGCCGCCCTCGGCGGTGCCGCCGTCGACGACAAGGGCAAGACCCCGCTGCCCGCCGTTATCGAGTCCGCGCTGCGCGAGCTGGGCTGCGACCATATCTCCCCTGAGGTCACCCCCTACATCCACGGCAACATGAACCTGTAGGTTGCGCCGTTTTACAAACGGCGCAACTGCTCGGCGCTGCACGGGCTCCGGGCACGGCAATCTGACGTTCAACTTCACGGGCGCGACCAAAAGGTCAGCGCCCGCTTGTTTCACGTCACCTTGCCGCACCCGGAGCCCGCTCGCTCGCATATGCTCAACCTGGACTGCGTTAACTGACCTGCCAATAAGGGACAGGTTTGTTTTTTGGCAGGTTTTATCTTGGGAAAATATCGCGAGGCAGTCGCCCCTCTAGCACCCATCAAACTTCGAGAGACGATAGAAGGGCAATTCGGCTGCATCTACTTCTTCCGATAGCGGCGGTTGCGGCTCGTCGATGAACCCATTACTTCGATGAGTCCTTTGTCCGCCATTTTGGCAGATGGTAGCTGACGGACGAATTTTGGCATTCCGTCTCTCTAAATCAATAGATTTATCTCTCTAAAGTTAGAGAGATAAATCTATTGTTTTAGAGAGACATTTAGAGAGATGTATCGAATTCGCTGCTAGATTGCCTAATGCTATCTCTCTAACCAACCTTCTCTTTAGAGAGACATTTAGAGAGACGAGCGCAATCTCTCTAATCAAGGGCTCCACTCTTTAAGGTGCACACTTCCTAACCGTGCCCTAAGTTGCGGTGAAATAACTCACGATTAGCCTGCCAAAAAGGGACAGGTTTATTTTGGCAGGTTTTATCTGGGGAAACGCAAACAGGGCCGCGACACCTATATGGCGTCGCGGCCCTTTTCCTTGGAGAAGGATCGATTGATTGAACGGGATGACCGTCCTAGTCTTCGAGTCCGCTATTGATGAGCTCCGCAATCTCAACGGGATCGGTGCTCGCGCGCACCTTGTCGCGGAAGCCGGCGTCCATCAGCATTACGGCAGCCTTGGAGAGCAGGCGCAGATGCGTGGTTCCAGCCTCGCCGGCAGGCACGTACAGCGCGAGCGCAACATCGACAGGTACCCCATCGAAGCTCGGCCATTCAACGGGCTCGACCAGTTTAAGCACGGCAACGCCCGGCGTATGGATTGCGTCGCTTTTGGCATGCGGAACGGCAAAACCGGCGACAAGGCCGGTCTCGGCCTCGTTCTCGCGAGCAATGAAGGCAGCCTCTACGGCAGATGCGTCATCGGCAAAGCCGAGCTCGATGGCCTGCTCGGACAAATAATGCAGAGCGTCCTCGCGCGAGGCGGCGGTATACCCGATCGTCACTTGGTTGGCAGATACAAATCCCATGGAAACCTTCCTTACAACACGGACCTAACCGCAGCTTCGATGCCGTCGGCGTCCAAACCGTACTTGTGCAGCAAATCGACCGCAGGGCCGGACTCGCCATACACATCGCGCACGCCGACGCGTCGCATCGGCACCGGATGCTGTTCCGCGAGCACCGAGGCCACGGCCTCGCCAAGACCACCGATAATCGAATGCTCCTCGGCAGTGACCACACGACCAGTCTTCTTGGCGCTGGCAACCACCAGGCGCTCATCAAGTGGCTTGATCGTGTGCATGTTGATGACCTCGGCGTCAATACCATCGGCAGCGAGCGCCTCGGCAGCCTCAAGCGCCTCAGCGACCATAAGGCCACAAGCGATGATGGTCACATCGGACCCCTCGCGCACGACCACGCCGCGACCAATCTTGAACTCATAGTCCTCGCGGTCGTTGATGACCGGTGTTGCCAGGCGGCCGAAGCGCATGTAGACCGGTCCCTCAAACTCATAGGCGGCGCGCACGCAAGCGCGAGCCTCGATGTCATCGGCGGGAACGATTACCGTCATACCCGGAATCGTGCGCATGAGCGCAATGTCCTCGCAGCACTGATGCGTGGCGCCGTCTTCACCGACCGAGATACCCGCATGCGTGGCACCGATTTTGACGTTGAGGTGCGGATAGCCGATGGAATTACGCACTTGTTCGTACGCGCGGCCGGCGGCGAACATGGCAAAGGTGCTCGCAAAGGCGACGTGGCCCGTGGTCGCAATGCCGGCGGCAAGCCCCATCAAGTTGCTCTCGGCAATGCCGGCATCGTAGAAGCGCTCAGGGTGCGCAGCCTTAAACTTGCCGGTCTGCGTGGCGGCGGCCAGGTCGGCATCGAGGACCACAAAGTCGTCGCGCTCATTGCCCAGCTCGACAAGCGCCTCGCCATAGCTAACGCGCGTGGCGACTTTCTTGACGTCTGCCATTAGAGCTCCTCCCCTGCTGCTGCGAGCTCGGCCATGGCCTGCTCAAACTGTTCATCGTTGGGTGCCTTGCCGTGCCAGCCCACCTGGTTTTCCATAAAGGAGACGCCCTTGCCCTTCACCGTCTCGGCGATAATGGCCACGGGCGAGTCGCTCACTTTGCGAGCTTCGGCAAAGGCGGCGGCAATCTGCGCCATGTCGTTACCGTCGGCGAGCTCGATCACATGCCACTTAAAGGCGCGGAACTTGTCGGCAAGCGGCATGGCCGAGTTGACCTCATCGATCGTGCCGTCAATCTGCAAGCCGTTGTGGTCGACGACGGCAACAAGATTGTCGAGCGCATGGTTGCCGGCAAACATGGCCGCCTCCCACACCTGGCCCTCCTCGCACTCACCGTCGCCCAGC
>DBGBJN010000014.1:0-28978 GCA_048449885.1 Collinsella sp. | reverse complement strand
ACGTTAATGCGGCTGATATCGGTGAACTGTGACAACAGAATCGCCTCCTAAAAAAAGAGGGAGACCCTTGAATCCTAAAACTCAAGTGCCTCCCACATATGTGCTCTATGAAGGGTGAATTACGCGTTCGCGAGCGGGCGTACGCTGACCCTGTGCTTGATACCCTTGTGGAACTCAACGGTACCGTCGACCAGCGCGAACAGCGTGTCGTCCTTACCACGGCCAACGTTCTCACCCGGGTGGATGTGCGTGCCGTGCTGACGGACGAGAATCGTGCCCGTGGTTACCGTCTGGCCGGCATAGCGCTTCGTGCCAAGGCGCTGACCGCGGGAGTCACGGCCATTACGGGAGGAACCGAGTCCTTTTTTGTGTGCCATTGTGTATACCTACTCTTTCGTTACGAGTGTAATCTACTCGGCGACGGGAGCCTCGGCAACAGCCTCGGCCTCTGCCTTGACAGCCTTCTTGGCGCGGGACGTAGCCTGGACCTTCACGATCTTCAGCTTGGTGAGCTGCTGACGGTGACCCTTCAGACGACGATAGCGCTTGCGCTTGTGGAACTTGAAGACCAGCTGCTTCTCGCCCTTGAACTGCTCAACGATCTGAGCGGTAACCTTGGCCTTGGCCAGCTTGTCGGGATCGGTGACGATCTTCTTACCATCGTTGAGGAAGATAACCGGCAGGGTGACCTTGTCGCCCTCATTGCCCTCGATCTTCTCGACGGTGATGACATCGTCGGTGGCGACCTTGTACTGCTTGCCGCCCGTGTTAACGATTGCGTACATGTTTACTTGCCCTTCATGCATCAGTTAGTGCAACAGCCGAATATAGTAGCAGGCGAAAATACCCCCGTCAACGAGTATGTGGAGCAAATCCACAAGTTCGCACAGGTATGGGGCTGACGAGTCGGCCCTCGTCGTCCTCGCATGCTTGATTCTGACGCTCGACATCGTAGGAGCAGATGGTCACGAGGTCTTGCATACCGGTGGAAACAATAGGTGCATCCACGCCCGGGGTCAAGCCCTGCAACAAAACATCAGCAGCGGAAAGCAAAATTTCCGGACGCATGGAGCCCTCGTTGTCGGCATGGGTGTCGAGCATGAGCACCAAATGGTCCGGGCGCTCCCCCGCCGTGAGCTCATAGCCCACGAGCGTGTGATCCAAATCCAAGCGCTTGCTCTTTTTTCCGCGCGCGTAGTCGATGCCATTGCCCGCGCGCAGCGTGTCGATCGCACGACGCACCTCGTCGGCGCTTACGGGCGCCTCGGGATCCAAGTGCAGGTCGATGCGATACGACAGGCGCGTGAGCTGCGCCGTCAACGCCGGCGTGCGCACGTCGATGTACGCCGCCTCGATGGGCGCCAGATCGGCCGGAGACGCCGCAGCCAGGCGCCCGAACGCCTCGTCGAGCGCCACGAACTCGGTCATAAACAGGTCATACCACTCGCAGGTCGACGACGTACCCACCGGTAGCGCCGAAGAGAAGCCCACGCGCATGTGCGGAGAGAAGCCCTGCGTGACGGCATAGGGAAGCCCCGCACGGCGCACGATGCGCTCAATGGTATGGATTACTTCGAGATGCCCCAGGTACTTAAGGCGATCGCGCTTTCCATAGCGAACACGAAGTCTAAAGAGCGTGGGGTTGTCGGTCAGGCGCTCACTCATGCGCGATCACCCATCAATACATTCTTGGCGTGGAGCGTGGGGCAGATCCCGCAGCCGGTGCACGACGTGCGGGTGCAGTCGGGAGTCGTGACGCCCTCGAGTGAGCGACGGTACTCGCGCTCGAGGAAGCCGCGCGTGCAGCCGGGGCTCACGTGCTCCCACGGCAGGCGCCAGTCCAACTCGTAGGGCAGGTGCACGAGCTCATTGAGGTCGATGCCGTTTTTGGCAGCAGCTTCCTTCCAGTTATCGAGCGAGAAATGCTCTACCCAGGCGTCAAAGCGAGAGCCCGAGCGCCAAGCGTCGATGATGACGGGCGTCATGTCACGACCGGCGCGGGACAGCGCAGCCTCGATGAGCGAGGTCTCGGCATCGTGGTAATGAACGCGGACGGCACGGTTGCGAACGCTCGTGATGAGCAGCTTCTGGCGACGCTTGACGTCGTCGTAGTCGAGCTGCGGGCACCACTGGAACGGCGTGGCAGCCTTAGGGATAAAGACCGAAACCGAGATCGACACCGAGATCGAGCCGCGACGAGCCTTGGGCACCACGGAACGACCGAGCTCCAGCACGTGATCGGCCAGATTGGCGATGGCCACGATGTCCTCGTCGCGCTCGCCGGGAAGGCCCATCATAAAGTAGAGCTTCATGCGGTTCCAGCCGGCCTCGAAGGCCGCCTTGGCCGCACGGTCCAGGTCCTCCTCGGTCACGTTCTTGTTAATGATGTCGCGCATGCGCTGGCTGCCGGCCTCGGGCGCGAACGTCAGGCCGCCCTTCTTTTCGCCGGCAACCGACTCGGCCATATCCACGCCAAACGAATCCAGGCGCTGCGACGGAATAGACACGCGAATACCCGTATCCTCCAGGCGACGGTTGAGCCTGCCGAGCACGTCGCGAATGCAGGAGTGGTCGGTCGTGGAGAGCGAGGTCAGCGACACCTCGTCATAGCCGGTCTTTTCCAGACCCTGAATCACCGACGAGACGATCTGGTCGGCCGAGCGCTCGCGCACCGGGCGATACGTCATGCCAGCCTGGCAAAAACGACAGCCGCGGGCGCAGCCGCGCAGGATCTCGATAGACAGGCGGTCGTGAACCAGCTGCGCATAGGGCACGCACGACTGCGACAGCGGATTCGTGGCGCCGAAATCCTCGACGACGCGCTTGTAGACCACGGTCGGCGCATCCTTGCCCTCACGCGGCACGGTGTAGCCATGCGGCGAGCAGGGCTCGTCGTAACGAACCTCATAGAGCGACGGCACGTAGTTGCCGGCAATGGATGCAAGCTGCTCAACAATCTGCGCGCGCGGAACTCCTTCGTCACGCAGGCGGCGATGTAGCTGGCAGGTCTCGAGCAGCGACTCCTCGCCCTCGCCGATGAGGATGGCATCGAAGAAGGCCGCGTACGGCTCGGGATTGTACACCGAGGGGCCGCCGGCGATGATGATGGGGTCGTCTTCGCCGCGGTCGGCCGCTAACAGCGGAATGCCAGCGAGGTCGAGAGCCTCGAGGAAGTTCGTCACCGCCATCTCGTGCGGCACATGCAGACCGACGATATCAAACGAAGCGACCGGCGCTGCACCCTCGAGCGAGAGCAGCGGAATGCCTGCCTCGCGCATGGCGTCACCCATATCGGGCCACGGCACATAGCCACGCTCGCAGGAGATGCCCTCGGCCTGGTTAAGGATGTTGTAGAGGATGGCGATACCCTGGTTGGGCAGACCAACCTCGTACACATCCGGGTAGATCAGGCAGCAACGGTAATCGGCATCGGCCTTGGAAAGCGTGCCCCACTCGTGATCGATATAGCGGCTCGGTTTCTCGACCTTGGCGAGCAGCGGCTCAATTTGATGAAAACAATCTTGGTATGCAACGCGCAACGGAAAACCCCTAAGCAGCGAGATCTGATGCGTCCTGATAGGACGCCATAGGACGGGTAGCGCCCGCGACCGTGGTCACCAGATCGCGAACGCGGGAGAACGTGGCAGTGACCACCTCGTTGGCACGGCTGTAGTCGACATCGCGCTCGTAGAGCGAAACGAGCGCACGGCCCATGCCATAGGTGCCCGCGGCAGCGGTGAGCGCCTTGACGGCAAACCCAATATGCGGCGTCTGCTTGACGAGCGCGCGGGTAACCGCCCGGATCACAAGACCGCCGGCAAGCACGCCCGCGACCTCGTAGCCGCGCTCGGGCTTAATGCCGCGTCCAAAGACGGCAGCGAGCTCAAAGAGCATGCCCACCTGCGCCAGCGCCATAACGGGATAATCGGCGCCCGGCAAAAACACCAGTGCACCGGTCGCCATATTGGTGAGCGCGCACGAGGTGATGATACGATTGGCGGCCGCGATGCGCATGAAGGCAAAGTTCGCCGCAAAAGCCGTTTCCTTGTCGGTGCGATCGAGAATCCAGCGGGCAAGCGTCTCGAGCAGATACGTCTTATCGGTTGCCGCCACCACGCCGAGCATGGGCGTGGACTCCTCGATAAACGGCACTTCCACAGCAGACTCGGCAAGCACGCACACGGGCGCGCCGGCGATCACGAGCTCCTGCACGGCACTCTCCAAGCGGTCGGAACCACACGAGAGCACCAGCACCACATCGGTATCGGTCTTTGGAGCAATTCGCTCCTCCCCCAGACGCTCGACGCGCACAATGCCCGAGGTCGTCTGCGGCACAAAGGCGTCACGCACCGTCTCGGCCAGAAAGCGCGAGGCGGACGAATCCAGATAGACCGAGACGCGCACCGGCGTATCGGAATCCTTCTTAACGGACGCGCCCATCTTAAAAGCGCGGGTCAGCTTATCTACGGGAATTTTCATAGCAAACCCCTCCAGCGGTTACGCGGCGCCCGAACGATGCCGCCATATGGATTGTACGATACCCACCGTCAGCAGCTGAATCATCATCGAAGACGAACCGAAGCTAATAAACGGTAGCGGAATACCGGTAATCGGCATCATGCCGATGCACATGCCGATGTTTTCGAAAGTCTGGAACGCCCACATGCCAACGATGCCCACGCACGATAGGCGCAGGAACAGCGACTCACACTTAAAGGCGACGCGAATCGTCGAAAAGATCAGCAGCACGTAGAGACACAGGAGCAAAAAAGAACCGCAAAAGCCAAAGGTCTCGGACAGGAAGGCGAAGACGAAGTCGGTGTGGAACTCAGGCAGAAAGCCGCCGGCCGACTGCGTCGCATGACCCAAACCCTTACCAAAGAAGCCGCCCGAGCCAACGGCGATAAGCGACTGCTGCAGGTTGTAGGCATCGTCCGAATCGGCATTATCGGGGTCGATAAAGACCGTCAGACGGTTCATCTGATACTGCTTGATGAGCACATCGTGGCCGAGCAACGAATCAAAAACCGAATCGAGCGCCAGAACGAGGGCCACCAAGCCCACAAGCAGGGCCAGGGTCGACAGCACCCATTCGCGGCGTGCGCCGCTCATACAAATGACGATGGCGCCCGAAACAAGCACGACCAGGCCCGAGCCCAGGTCGCCCATGGCAACGACGGCCAAAAACGGAATGGACAGCATGCCGCAGAGCTTGACGTAGTCGCGAACGGTATCGATGCGACCGTTATACTGCGAGCCAAGCGTAGCAATAAAGAAGATGGTGATGAGCTTGGCAAGCTCAACCGGCTGGAACGTCAAACCGATACCGGGAATCTTGATCCAGCCCGTCATGCCCAGACCGCCCGTATAGGACAGGCCCGGAATCTTGGGCGAGAAGATCACGATCAGGTCGATGACGAGCAACGCCGTCGAGAAATTGGAAATACCGCGCAGGTCGGTACGCCAGACCAACACCGCCAGCACCGCTCCGATGCCGATTCCCAGCAGATGGCGTGAGAACGAAGCATCGGCCTTAAACTGCGAAGCCGACCAGATAATGATGGCACCGTAGGCGACGAGGGCCACAGTAGCCACGAGCACACCGATATGCACCTTTTGGCGAAACGTGCCGCGCGAGGCCGAAAGTTGCTTGTTGACGCGGTCCAGGCTGCTGCGAGAGCCGCTCTTGGTTGAACGGAACAGATCCGCCGGAAAAAAATCCATCGCAACCTCCTATCGAACCGAAGAATCGCCCGAGGCCGAAGAGGTATCGGGCTCGTCATAAATCACGCCGAGCACGTCGCGCACGACATGCATCGCGGTATCTGAGCCACCGCCGCCCTGCTCCAGGACGGTAGCGATGACATACTTGGGGTCATCGGCCGGTGCATAGGCGCAGAACCACGCGTATTCGTCCTCGCCGCTTTTCTCGCCCGTGCCCGACTTGCCGTATACCTGCGGCGTCAGGGTGCCAAAGTGAGCCGCCAGGGACGTCGATGCCGTATAAATCACGTCGTGCATGCCGTTGCGAACAAGAGCCAAATCCGAATCGCTGTTGATCTTGGCCTCCAGGCGCTTCTTCTTGCCCTTGCCGTTGTACTTATAGGCATCGCCGTCGCCATCGCGCGACACGGCAGACAAAAACACATGAGGCACGTACTGTTTGCCGCCGTTGGCAAGACCCATATAGGCACACGCCATCTGCAGGGGCGTCACCAGGATGTCACCCTGGCCGATGGCAATGTTGGTCATATCGCCGGCATTCCACTTGCGATCCTCGGCAGAGGCGTCGGTGAAGTACGACTCTTTCCACTCGGCATCGGGAATACGGCCCGCGCCCTCACTCGGCAGATCGATACCGCAGGTCTTGCCTAGACCCCAGCGACGAAAGACCTCCTGCAGGCCCTCGGGATGTTGCTCGTCATAAAAGAACGCCTTGCCCATGTCGTAGAAGACGGGGTCGCACGAGTTGGCGATACCCGACTGCAGCGTCATGGTGCCGTGGCCAGACGTCAGCCAGCAGCGCTTGCCCCAAGCCTTGCCCAGGCCCGTCCAATAGCCCGTGCAGTTGGTTGTCTGCGTTGAAGTGTAGGTTCCAAACTCAAGACCGGCCAGCGCCGAGAGCGGCTTGATGGTCGAGGCCGACATGTACTGTCCGCTAATGGCGCGGTTGAGCAGCGGGTGCGAACCCTTGTCATCATTGAGCTCGGTCCACACGTCATTTGAGACGCCGCCGATAAAGACGGACGGATCGAACTTGGGCTGGCTCGCCATGCCCAGGATCTCGCCATTGTTGGGATCGAGACACACTACAGCGCCGTTGCCGGCATTGCTGTAGCCAGTGGTCTTGGCAAGCTCGATAGCGCTCGCCAGCGCCGTCTCGCAGGCCTGCTGGATCTTAAGGTCGAGCGTGAGCTTAATGTCGGAGCCGGCCTTCGCGGGCACGGCGCCGGCCTGACCGGTCACATTGCCCGAGGCATCGACCTTGACGGTCTGCTCGCCACGAATACCCTGCAGCAGGTTTTCGTAGTAGCTCTCAACGCCCGCCTGGCCCACGATATCGCCCGACTGGTACGTAATCTTGCCAGCAGAAGCATCATCATCGCCAGAGGTTTTCTTATTCTGGGCCTCGAGCTGCTCGGACGTAATGGTGCCGGTATAGCCCAAGATATGGCAGGCCGTCTCGCCATATGGATACTGACGCTCGGTACGCTCGGCAATCTTGACGCCCGGGAACTCGCCGGCATGCTCCTGAATATAGGCAACCGTGGAGCGACGGACGTCCGTCGCGATGGTATGCAGGCTCTGAGCGCCCTCTGTATTGTCCTGAATATTGCGAAGGACCGCCACGTAAGGCATTCCAAGCACGTTGGCAAGATGGCGAACCAGAACCTCATCCTCGGCAAGGTCGCGGTAGGCCACGACAGCAAGTGAGGGACGGTTCTGGACAAGCGCCACGCCATTGCGGTCGAGGATGCGGCCGCGCACAGCGGGTGTGGTAACGGTGCGAGTCTGATTACTATTGGCCTGCTTCTCGTAATAGTCCGACGAGACCATCTGCATGCCCCACAGCTTGACGGCAAGCGCCGCAAACATCGCGCCCACACCCGTGGTGAGAATGGAAAAGCGGCCCTTAAAGGCGGTCGCCGCGGTATTGCCCTCGCCCTCGGTGGCGCGCGGAGCCGTTCCATGCTGCGTATCGTAGGTAAAACGGGAATCGCCACGACGCATGATGACCAGCGCGACCACGATGGCCACAACCAGCACGATACCGGCGATAACAACCGTCAACTGGGAAGACATCTACGGGCCTCCCCTATTTGAGCTTACGGGTCTTGGGCTTAAAGCGCATACCCGTCTGGCGTCCGCCACGTGCGGAGAATCCATAGCCAGACTGCGGCACGACGCCGGACATCAAAAACGGAATGGCAACCAGACCCGTCAGGATCGAGGACGGCAGCGCATGGCCGAAGATCGCCACGACAAAGCTCGTCTCCAAACCCATAAACAGCAAGATGATGCTGTAGATCACATTAATGACGAGCGCAAAGGCGCCCACGGTGACGCCGCGCGCACTCGGGGTACCGCCCGTCTGACCGACGGCGCTGTGCACCAGGGCAAAAGAACCCACGGTCAGCAGGAGCGACATAACGCCCACCGGCACAGCAGCGGACAGGTCATAAAACAAGCCGCTGCAAAAACCGCACACGACGGCACGGGTCGGGTCGCCCGAGAACACGCTTAGGCACACCAGGATAATCATAAAGTTGACGCGACCGCCCGCAATGGAGATCTGTGGCGCCAGGCCTGCCTGCAGCAGCACACACACAATGGCGGCGATTACAAACGTGCGGGAGCTCATCCCCTGCTCGTGTAGATCCATGGACATGCCCCCTATTCGCTCGAGCCGGAATCGGTCGTCTCGGACGTGTCGGAACTGTCATCCGAGCTCTCGTCCTTCGTCTTGGTCGCAGCATCGCGCGACGTTCCCTGCGGCGTGCTGTTGGCCGTGCTCACGTCCTCATCCGAGGCCGACTGTTCGTCGGTCAGCGAGGTAATGACCAGCACTTCCTCGTTGTTCTCGGCCGTCGTCTGAGCGCGCACCACAATGGTGTAGTACACATCGTTTGCCGATTTCTCAACCGACGAGACGGTGCCGAGCGGTAGACCCTTGGGGAACACGCCACCGATGCCAGAGGTCACGATGATATCGCCAACCTTAACATCGGAGTCGACGCTCACGTACTCAAGACGCAGCGTGCCGTCAGCCTGACCCTGCAGCATACCCTGGGCGCGCGTGTCCTGCACCATGGCGGACACGCCCGAATTCTCGTCGCCAATCAGGCGCACGGTAGAGGTCTTGGCCGATACCTCGATAATCTGGCCGATAACACCGGCAGAACTCGTCACGGGCATGTTGATGGTAAGGCCGTCGGCAGAGCCCTTGTCGATGGTAACGGTCGAGGTCCAGGCATCGCCGGAGGCACCAACGATACGAGCTGCGGTCGATTTGAGGTTGTAGGTCGATTGCAGCCCGACCAGGCCCTCCAGGCGCTCGGCGGTCTTTTGAGCCTCGGAGAGCTCAGCAACCTTAGAGGTCAGCTCCTCATTTTGCTTCTTGAGCTCGTCGAGCGTGTCCTGCGACGCCGTTAGGTTAGAGAACACGTTGCCAATCGCATTGAAGGGAGCCGCCACAGCCGAGCCCACAAAGCGCACCGGAGAGGTAATCGTCGTTACGCCCGAACGCACGGCATGAATCGGCCCTGCCTCGCCCTCGCGGATGTAAAACGTGAGCAGCAACACCGAAATCAGGCTGAAAACAATCAACGGGCGCATACCCGTTGATTGTCGCTTGGTATTCAGATTTGTGGAGAAACCCGAAGATCGTGCCAAATGGAATCCACCTTTTGGAAATTAAGCATTGGTCTGGACGAAGCCGCCATCAAACGCATTGGCCTCGAGCACGCGGGCACAGCCGTTAACGACGTTATCGAGCGCCGTGGGGCTGACGTTGACCGAAACACCGGTCTCATCGCGCAGGCGCACGTCGAGACCGCGCAGCAGCGCGCCGCCACCAGTCAGCAAAATGCCGTAGTACATAAGGTCCGAGGCAAGATCGGGAGGCGTAGCGTCGAGTGCGTCCTTGACGGCCTTGGCCATCTCGTCGAGCGGCTTGTTGAGCGCGCGACGAATCTCCTCGCTCTCGATGCGCACGGTCTTGGGCAGACCGGTGATCACGTCGCGGCCGTTGACCTCGACGTCGAGCTCGTCCTTGAGCGGCACGGCGGAACCGACCTTGATCTTGATGTCCTCTGCCGTACGCTCGCCGATGGCCAGGTTGTAGGCATCGCGAACGTGCGTGAGGATGGCCTGATCGAACTCGTCGCCGGCAATACGGATGGACTGCGAGACGACAATGCCGCCCATGGCGATAACGGCGACCTCGGTGGTACCGCCGCCGATGTCGATGACCATGGAGCCGGTGGGTTCCTCGACGGGCAGGTCGGCGCCGATAGCGGCGGCCATGGGCTCCTCGATCAGGTAGGCCTGGCGGGCACCGGCCTGGATCGTGGCCTCAAAGACAGCTCGCTTCTCGACCGACGTGACGCCGGAGGGAACGCAGACGACAACGCGCGGACGCGGGGTCCACGGATAGCGCTTCTCGGAAGCCTTGTCGATAAAGTAGCGAAGCATGGCCTCGGTAACATCGAAGTCGGCGATGACGCCGTCCTTCAGGGGACGAACGGCCACGATGTTGCCGGGCGTACGGCCGAGCATGCGCTTTGCCTCGATACCGACCGCCAGGATGCGCTCGTCGTTCTTGTCGATGGCGACGACGGAGGGCTCGCGGATGACGATGCCCTTGCCGCGCACGGAGACAAGCGTATTTGCGGTGCCGAGGTCGATGGCAAGATCGCCCGCATAGCTACCGAAGAACATATCCATCAAAGAAAACAACGCAACTCCTGATGTGTTGGATGATTGCTGGAAAACTACTAGCTCATCATACTAGCGCAAGCCCGGCACCTCACTTGCGGTGAAGCGCCGGGCAAAGCTAAATCCCATAAGGTCACTACTGGTTGTCAGCAGCCGAGAAATCCATATCGAGCGAGGAAACGGCCCAGCCGATATGGTTGTCGGAGCGCACGAATTTGACGGTGTACTCCTGCTCGCCGCCCTTGGACAGCGATGCCTTCACCTTAGCGGTCGTCTCGGTCATGGACTGATCCATGCCCTCGACGGACACGGTGGCGCCCTGCGGAATCGAAGAGATGATCATCGACTTGGCGTCCTCGGACAGACTCGAGGCCAGGCAAGACTCGGCCTTTGCGGTGTCACCGTCCCCGGCAGCCTGGAACAGATCGGTAACGACAGACTCCTGGGACGGGAAACCGAAGCCGCGCGTGTAGGCAAAGCCCAGACCGCCCGCGGCGATCAAAATGAGCAGAAGCAGCACGATGAAGACTTTGAGACCCGTGTGGCGATGGCGACGACGGACCTTGGCCTGCTTACGATCCTGACGGTCCTGCTGGACCATCTCGGACTCGGACAGCGTAAAGAAGCCGGTGTCCGAGGGATCGGGCATAAACTGACCGGTCGCGCCCGTAGGATCGAGCGGATCGACGGCAGGAGCGTCCATCGCGGGCGCCGGAGCCGTGGCCATAGCCGTCTGGGCAGACAGTGCGGCAAGCGAATCATGCACGCGGGCAAGCTCATCGGCCTGCTCGGAAGTGAGCTGGTAGATGCCATCGGCAGTAGCGGCGTTAAAGGCGTCGAGTGCGTCGGAGGGACGGCCGGCGGCAGAAAGCGCCTGACCCATGCCGGCATTGAGCGCACGCGTGTCGTCGCGGGGGCCGGCAAAGTCGATAGCCGTGCGGTAGGTCTCCACGGCATCCGCCGGACGGCCGAGCTTAATGAAGCAACGACCGAGCTCGCCGAGTGCGGCGGCAGGAGCCGGATTGGCGCCGTCGATGGCAGCCTGACGGAAGGCAGTACCCGCGTTGGCATAGTCGCCCGATTGGAACAGCGCGTTACCCAGGCCCAGATAGGCCTTGAACGGCGTGGCATAGGAAGCGTCCTGCGTAGCAGCAGAGAACGCCTGGGCGGCCGTCGTATAGTCGCCCACGGCGGCGAGTGCCTTGCCGCGGTTGGTGAGCAGCGCACCGCGCTTGCCATAGGTGCCGTCGTTGAGGGCGGCGGCATAGGCCTCGGCGGCCTCGGCATACATGCCCAAATGCATCAAGGCGTTGCCACGAAGGTGATCGGCCTCGCCCATAATCTCATCGGGAGTCTTTGCCGCCCCAAGCATCTGGGCTGCAGCGGAAAAATCACCCGCGCGGTAAGCGGCGCGGCCCTGTTGGATCAGCTGGCTATTCAAGGAAGTCCCCTTTACTCGTGAACGATTTCGACATGGACGATCTCGTCGCCGGCACGCAGCTGCGAAATCACATCGAGACCCTCGACCGTGGTACCAAAGACGGTGTAACCGGAATCGAGGTTATGCTGGGCGCCCAGGCAGAAGTAGAACTGCGAACCCGCGGAATCGGGGTCCATGGAGCGTGCCATGGCAAGGGCACCATCGACATGGCTGTTGCGCGGATTGGTGGCAAACTCGCCCTTGATGCAGTAGCCGGGGCCACCGGTACCGGGCATGCCGTCGGGGCCCTCAAGACCAGCGGCGACGTCGGCGCCGGACATATCGCGGGTATTGGGGTCGCCGCCCTGGATGACAAAACCGGGCACATAGCGATGGAACTTAAGGCCATCATAGAAGCCCATCGTAGAAAGCTCGCAGAAGTTCGCGACATGAATGGGAGCGCCCTCGCCGTCAAACTTGACCTTGATGGTACCCTTCGACGTCTCGATAACGGCGCACTCGTCGCCGGCAAGCTGATACTCGGGCGTGTAGAGCTCTTTCTTAAAACCAAACATGTGGTTCCTTCCTCGTGCGTTTAAAGCATATTTGTACGAATTGTAGCAATAAGCACGTGCTTACATCAATTGCGCACGTAGGTTATGCCGACTATGGCGAACTAATTTTAGGAACGCTGCTGCGGCTTCCAGGAACCCACATTAGCGTCGTACTGGTTCAGCGCGCTGTTGCCGCCCTGTGCAATGGGCGCCAGGATCTCGCTTTGGTGGGAACTCATCGACTCGCCATCGGGAATGGCCAGCGAGATATCCCAGCTCTGGCAGATTACGTCGACGCGCTCATACATCCACTCGGCAAGCTGCTTTAAGTGGGCGATGTCGTCCGCATAGACCGTATCGTCCTGATACTTAAGGTTGTTGAGCTCATCTTGCGTCTTTTTAATCTGGTCGCGCAGGGCGTAAGCACTCTGCGACAGCTCCTGACGGGTGGACAGCGGCGTTCGGAGATAACCGTTGTTAAAGGAATCGATGACCTCGCCGATCTGGTCCTCGTCACCGTAGGACACGATGATCTGATACAGACCGTCGAGCCTGGTATAGAGCTGATCATCGGTGAGCACGGTTTCTTCCTGGACCACCTCGGCAGAATCGTCTTGCTTGGTATCGTCCTCAGTCGCCTCGCCCTTTTGGCGCGTAGGGAAGGTCGTCTGCGCGGCCTGGCCAAACTGGTCATAGAAGCCGGGCATAACACCCATGGGATCGGCCGTCACGAACCAATAGGCACCGCCGCAAACGACGGCAAGAACCGCAATGACGATGAGCGGCTTGGGGATATGACGCTTGTGCTTGTGATAGGCGTCCTCGTCGGGGTGCACCTTGCGCTTGGGTTTTTGAGGATCGTCGTGCAGGGAAACCGGCGTGGGAATATCGACCTTGGGAATACCGAAATCCTTATCGAAAGCCGGCAGCACGCAGGTCTCGTTAGGATCGGCGGCGTCCGAAAGCACCGCAGCGGCAGAGGCCGGCGCATGAGGCACCTCGGTATCGATCTGCTCTTGCGTTAGGCGCGGAAAGCCCGCCGTGCGGCCCGCTGCCAGGTCGGATGCGGCCGCGTCCTCAGAGAGGATACCCGGAGCGGGGCGTCCGCATTTGGGGCACGTACGATCATGCGGAGAAAGACGGGCACCGCAACCCTCACAGAACACGAACTCGGTGTGCTCGGGACCATCGCCCGGACCCACATAGGCGTTGCAGTAGGGGCAGAACGAGGCGCCGTCCTCGATAGTCTTAAGGCAATGCGGGCAGATCACGGCATCCTCTTTTCGAAGCAATTCAAACAATCGAGGTTAGAGCATAACATCGCCACGGCCCCACAGGAACAAGGCACCAATTCAACATCGCCAGGGCGCGTAGCTACTTCTTCTTTTTGCTTGGCATCGAGACTTTGATGCCTTGGGCGGACTTCGTCACGCGGGAGCGCTTGGCTCCGGCACTCCTCTTTTTCTTGGGCTGGGCCTGGGCCACGCCCTCGAGCGCGCGGGCCTCGGCCTCGCGAACGGTGCGATCTTCGCGGCGCTGCGCCATGTCGGCGGCGAAGCGCTTGGCAAAACGCTCGGCCGTCGAACCCGTCGAGCTCACCTTGCCGCCACCGCGACCCAGGCGGACGCGCACACCGCGGCCAAAACCAGTTGCGGCATGACGACGACGCGGCTTGAGCGAATCCATCATCGTGGCGAGCTTAAAGAGCACCGAGCAGGTAAAGACCACGATGACAGCCAAGATAACCATCTGGCCCATCGACAGGTTGGCAATAGACAGCAGCTCCGGGAATCCGATAACGCCCACCAAGATGCCGGCGACTACAAACACAAAGAGCACCACACGTAAGGGCGTGAGAGGCTGCGAGATGCGCCAGATTAGGCTGACGCTCGCCGCGCACGACGTAAGCAGGCACATCGTAGACAGCGTGAGCTGGCTAAAGCCAAACACGCGCGCCACAAAGATATCGAGCGCCGCAGCCAAAATGACCGCAATCGACGCCGGCAGTGCACGCTTGAGTACGTTGGTCAAAAACGCACCCTTCACGCGAGCATTGTTGGGCTCAAGGCCCAACACAAAGCCCGGCGCGCCGATGCAGAAGAAGTTGATGAGCGTCATCTGGATGGGCTCGAAGGGGTACGGCGGCAGCGCGATGCACAGCGCCGCCAGACCCATCGAGAACAGCGTCTTGGTCAGGAACAGCGAGGCCGAACGCTGCAGGTTGTTGATGGAGCGACGACCCTCGGCCACCACGGCGGGCATCGAGGCAAAGTCGTTGTCGACGAGTACGATCTCGGCCACGTTGCGCGCGGCATCGGAGCCGGCCGCCATGGCCACGGAGCAGTCGGCCTCCTTGAGCGCCAGCACGTCGTTGACGCCGTCGCCCGTCATGGCCACGGTGTGCTCGCGGCGCTTGAGCGCCTGCACGAGCTCGCGCTTCTGCTGCGGGGTCACACGACCAAAGACATGGTAGCGGTCCACTGCGGCATCGAGCTTGGCCGGCGTATCGAGCGTCGTGGCGTCCACATAAGCGTCCGCCCCCGGCACGCCCACCACGCGCGCGATCGACGACACCGTACGCGGGTCGTCGCCACTGATCACGTTGAGGGTCACACCCTGCTCGTTAAAGTAGCCGATGGTCTCGGCCGCCGAGGTACGAATCTCGTCGCGGATGGTCACAAAGCCCACGGGCTCGGCCTCGCCCACCATATCGCCATCGGGTGTAAAGCCGTCCACGCGCGCCACCACGAGCACGCGGCAGGTATCGGCAAGCTCGGCGACACGGTTCTCGACCTGCGAAAACACACGCTCCGAAAGCACAAACTGCGCGGCGCCCATCACATAGGAGCCCTGCGCAAACGAAGCGCCACTCCATTTTTTAGACGACGAGAACGGAATGACCGACAGCGGCTCAGACACCTCGACCGGGCGATCGGCGTAATAGTTGAGCAGCGCCTGGCAGGTCTCGTTGGCATCGGCCGAAGTCGCACGTGCCACGTTAGCCAGCGCAAAATCGAGCACTGTGGTATCGACGGGAACAGCCGCCTCGTCCGAGTCCACGCCAAAGCCAACACCCTCAACAGGCAGCGGGTAGGTGCCCTCGACCTCCATGCGGCCCGACGTGATGGTGCCCGTCTTGTCCAGGCACAGTACATCGACGCGAGCGAGCGTCTCGATGCAGTAGAGCTGCTGCGCCAGCACCTTGCGGCGGGCCAGGCGCACCGTGGCGATGGCGAGCACCGACGAGGTCAGCAGCACCAGGCCTTGCGGGATCATGCCCAGCAGGGCGCCCACCGTGGACAGCAGCGCCGACGAAGGCACATGACCAGCCAACAGCTCGGAGAAGCACCACGAAAGCGCGCTATCGCCCGGGGTTCCCGCTGCATCCCACAGCTCGCTCACACTCGAGGCAAACAACGCCAAACCGAGCGGGATCATGATGATGCTCGCAAAGCGCACGATGGCGTTCAGCACGTTCATGATCTCGGAATTGACCTTTTTGACGTACTTGGCCTCGTTATTGATCTTAGCCACGTAGTTGTCGGCGCCAACATGGATCACGCGGGCGCGCAGCAGGCCCGAGTCGATAAAGCTGCCGCTCATGAGCTCGGAACCGGGCTGTTTCTTAATAAGGTCGCTCTCGCCCGTCAGCAGGCTCTCGTTCACGAGCGCCTCGCCCGAAACCACCACGGCATCAGCGGGAATCTGGTCGCCGCGCCCCAGGCGAATGATGTCGTCGAGCACGATCTGGTCCAGGTCGAGCTCCACCTCGGCGCCGTCGCGCACCGCGATGGCCTTCTTGGAGGTCAGCAGCGTGAGCTTATCGACCATCCTCTTGGAACGCATGGACTGAATGACGCCAATAGCGGTATTGAGGAACACCACGAACAGGAACGTCAGATTCTTAAACGAACCGGTCAAAATGACCAGGAACGCCAAGATCACGTTGATCAAATTGAACAGCGTGCAGAGGTTCTCGATGATGAGCTCTTTGACCGACTTGGTCTTGAGCTCCATGTTGCGGTTGATCTTACCGGCGGCGATGCGCTCCTCGACCTCGGCGGTCGAGAGTCCGCGCTCGATATCCGTTACTGCCATACCACGTCCCATCACGTCGCGTCGGTATAAGAAAAACCGCCCGGACCATGCGAGGTTCGGACGGTCTTACGTTCGATGGTGCCCCATGTTGGATTCGAACCAACGACCTTCTGCTCCGGAGGCAGACGCTCTAATCCCCTGAGCTAATAGGGCGAACGACTGGCATTATACCCAAGTGCGTCATGGGCTAACAAACGAAAAGAAAAAGCTTTGCAATTCCGTGGGAGACGAGGCGCAACGGCCCACTTTAGAAGGCAAAAGCGAGTCAGATAGTATAAACTCACATGCACCATATACACGGCTCGCGATGCGGGCCGTTTTTGCAAAAGTTATCCATCGAGGTGAGAGGCACACCATGATTGCAATTTTAAAGCAGAGCGCCAGCGACGAGGCCGTAAGCCATATCGTCAGCTGGATTGAGAAAAAGGGTCTGAAGACCGATGTCTCGCGCGGCGAGAACGAGACGATCATCGGCCTGGTGGGCGATACGACCAAGATCGACCCGTTCCTGCTCGAGTCCATGGACGTCGTCGAGCGCGTGCAGCGCGTCTCCGAGCCTTTTAAGCGTGCCAACCGTAAGTTCCACCCCGAGGACTCCGTCATCGACTGCGGTCACGGCGTCAAGATCGGCGGCGACCAGTTCCAAGTCATCGCCGGCCCCTGCTCCGTCGAGGGCGAGAACCTCATTCGCATCGCACGCCGCGTGAAGGCCGCCGGCGCCACGATGCTGCGCGGCGGTGCCTACAAGCCCCGCACCTCCCCCTACGCCTACCAGGGCATGGGCCCCGCCGGCCTCGACCTGCTGTGCGAGGCGTCTGCCGAGCTCGACATGCCGATTGTCACCGAGATCATGGACCCACGCGACGTGCAGGTCTTCCTTGACAAGAAGATTGACGTCATGCAAATCGGCGCCCGCAACGCCCAGAACTTCCCCCTGCTCAAGGAGGTCGGCAAGACCCAGACCCCGATTCTGCTCAAGCGCGGCATGTCCGGCACGATCGACGAGCTGCTCATGGCTGCCGAGTACATCATGAGCGAGGGCAACGACAACGTTATCCTGTGCGAGCGCGGCATCCGCACCTTCGAGACCCGCACCCGCAACACCTTCGACCTCAACGCCGTGCCGGTGCTGCACCACCTGTCGCACCTGCCCGTCGTCGCCGACCCCAGCCACGCCACCGGCTACACCCGCTACGTTGAGCCCATGGCGCTCGCCGCGACCGCCTGCGGCGCCAACGGCCTGGAGATCGAGGTCCACGACGAGCCGAGCCGAGCCTGGTCCGACGGCGCCCAGGCCCTCACCCCCGATCAGTTCGACGACACCATGCGCCGCATCCGAGCCATCCGCGAGGTTGTCTGCCAAGAGACCATGGAGTAGCCCATGGGTACGGTGAGAAACGCGCGCGTTAACCAGGGCGGCCCCAAGTGCGCCGGCATCGTCGGCCTTGGCCTCATCGGCGGTAGCTTTGCCCGCGGCTATGCACAGGCGGGCGTCCGCGTGCTGGCCTGGGACCCCGATGACGATGTCATGACGGCTGCCAGCATGGGCACTGTCGCCGGAGAGCTCAACGGCAAGACACTCGGCGAATGCGACATCATCGTCCTGGCTTGCTACCCCGAGGCCTGCATCGAGTGGCTCGAGGCGCATGCCCAGGCGCTCGCCGACGCCACCGACACCGAGACCATTATGGGCCCCGTGGTGATCGACACGGTGGGCGTCAAGGACATCGTGTGCGAACGCGCCTTTGAGCTTGCCCGCGAACACGGCTTTTACTTTGTGGGCGCGCACCCCATGGCGGGCACCCAGTTCTCGGGCTACGCGCACTCCCGCGCCGACCTGTTCCAGGGCGCCCCGCTCGTGCTCGTTCCGCCCGCGGTGGACGATGCCCTTAAGCTGGAGCTCTTGGGGCAGGTGCGCGAGATGGTGCGCCCCTTGGGCTTTGGCAAGTTCAGCGTGACCAGCGCCGCCGAGCACGACCGCGTCATCGCCTTCACGAGCCAACTTGCGCACGTGGTGTCCAACGCCTACGTAAAGAGCCCGACCGCCCAGGTCCACCACGGTTTTTCGGCCGGTAGCTACCGCGATCTCACCCGCGTGGCGCACCTCAACCCGCAAATGTGGTCCGAGCTCATGATCGACGACGCCGACGCGCTTGCCTTCGAGATCGACCATCTAATCGACTCGCTTGGCGCCTACAGCCGTGCGCTCAAGAACCGCGACCAGCGCTATCTGGAGAATCTCCTTGCCGAGGGCGACCGCATCAAGCGCGCACTCGACGACGAGGCCTCCCACTAGACCACCTATCACGCCAGGTCGAAAGGACCGAAGCTTATGGCGATTACCATCGATATCGACACTGCACGCCCCTACCAGGTGCATGTTGGCACGTTTTTGCTGGAGCAGGCGGGACCGCTCGTGCGCGCCACTGCCGGCGGCGCCAAGGCCGTCATCGTAACGGACACCAACGTGGGCCCGCTCTACCAGATGCCCGTTAAGCAGAGCCTGGAGGCGTCTGGCTACGAGGTAAGCATCTGCACCTTCGAGGCCGGCGAGGCCCATAAGCGCGCCGAAACCTATGTTGCCATTTTGGAATTTGTGGCCGAGCACGAGCTTTCGCGCTCCGACGTGATCGTGGCACTCGGCGGCGGCGTCGTGGGCGACGTGGCGGGCTTTGTGGCCGCCACCTACATGCGCGGCTGTAAGTTTGTGCAGATCCCGACGAGCCTGCTCGCCATGGTGGATTCGTCGGTGGGCGGCAAGACCGCCATCGACCTGGCTGCCGGCAAGAACTTGGCCGGCGCCTTTTGGCAGCCGAGCGTGGTTATCGCCGACGTGGGGTGCCTAGCCACCCTCACGCCCGAGCAGTTCGCCGACGGCTGCGGCGAGGTCGTCAAGCACGCCGTGATCGCCGACCCGGAGCTTTTCGCCGAGCTGGAGAAGACCCCGCTCACGCTGGAGCTGCTCAACCGCGATGTGGCGCGCGTAGCGCTCATCATCGCCCGCAATATCGACATCAAGCGCGCCGTGGTCGTTGCCGACGAGCGCGAGACCAACCAGCGCAAGCTCCTCAACTTTGGACACAGCGCCGGACACGCCGTCGAGGCCTGCGAGCACTTTGAGCTCGGACACGGCAACTGCGTGTCGATCGGCATGGGCATCATCACGCGCGCCGCGGCCCTGCACGGCATTTGCGATGCTGCACTGCCCGGTCGTATCGAGGAGCTCTGCGCCCGCCATGGCCTCAAGACCCGCTGCGACCTAGATGCCGATGCCGTTTTTGCCGAGGCGCTCCACGACAAGAAGCGCGCGGGCGACACCATCGACCTGGTGATTCCGCACGGCATTGGCCGCTGCAGCATCGACCGCACGCCGCTTTCCACTTTCCACGAACTCATTGCCGAGGGCCTCGGCCAGAAGGGAGACGCATCCGCATGCTAGCCCGCATCACCCCGTCCCCGCTTAAGGGCACCGTTCCCGCCATCGCGTCCAAGTCGATGGCGCACCGCCTGATCATCTGCGCTGCGCTTGCCAACGGCGAGACGCACGTCGCCTGTAACACCACCTGCGCCGACATCGAGGCTACGGTGCGTTGCCTTACGGCCCTGGGTGCTCGCATCGAGACCGCCGAGGACGGCTTCCAGGTCCACCCCACCATGAAGAGCATTGAATTTGGCCTGCTCAAGGCCCTAGCCGGCGGCACGCTCGACTGCGGCGAGAGTGGCTCCACGCTGCGCTTTATGTTGCCCGTCGCCTGCGCGCTGGGCGCAGAAGCAACTTTTGTGGGTCAGGGACGCTTAGGCGCCCGCCCGCTGTCCCCGCTCTCGGACGAGATTATCGCCGCCGGCTGCGACCTACAGGGTCTGGGCGGTTTTCCGCTCAAGACGAGCGGCCGCATGCGCCCGGGCACCTTTGTGCTTCCGGGCAACGTGAGCTCGCAGTATATCTCCGGCCTGCTGCTGGCGGCCCCGCTACTGGCCCAGCCCTCCTGTGTGCAAGTGACCGGCCTCATCGAGAGCCGCCCCTATATCAACCTGACCATCCAGGCCATGAAGGCCTTTGGTGTCGAGGTCAACGTCGAACGTATCCCCGCCAAGGACGGCCAGCCCGAGGTCACGAACTTCCGCGTAAACAGCGGATCGTACCGTACGCCCGGCAGCGTAGCCGTCGAGGGAGACTGGTCCAACGCCGCCTTTTGGCTGTGCGCCGGCGCCATCGGCACCGACCCCATCACCGTGGAGGGCGTGTCGCTGAGCTCCGCGCAGGGCGACCGCAACGTGCTTGCCGCGCTTTCGCGCTTTGGCGCCCGCATCGTGCGCTCCACCAACGCCGCCACCGTGCAGTCCGACAAGCTCGCTGGCTTTGAGATGAGCGCCCACGACATTCCCGACCTGGTGCCCGTTATCTCGGCCGTGGCCTCGCTGGCACAGGGCCGCACCTTTATCCGCGATTGCGCCCGTCTGCGCATCAAGGAATCCGACCGCCTGGTCACCACCACCCGCGAGCTCACCGCGCTGGGCGCGCAGGTGCGTATTGCCGGCGACGACCTCATCATCAAGGGTGTCGATGCCTTCACCGGCGGTGAGGTCGATTCGCACAACGACCACCGCATCGCCATGATGGCCGCCATCGCCGCGAGCCGCGCCACCGGCGAGGTCGTGATCCACGGCGCCGAGGCCGTCAACAAGTCCTATCCCGATTTCTTCGACCACTACCGCCTGCTTGGCGGCAAGGTCACGCTCGAGGAGGAATAGCATGTCCTCGACCTTTGGCAACGTCTTGCACTTAAGCATCTTCGGCCAGTCGCACTCTCCCGCTATCGGCTGCTCGCTCGATGGCATCCCGGCGGGCATCGCCGTGGACCAGGAGAAGCTGCAGGCCTTCCTCGACCGTCGCGCCCCCGGTCGCAACGAGACCGCGACCAAACGCCGCGAGGCCGACGCTGCCCACATCATCGCCGGTGTTGTCGATGGACATACCTCCGGAGCGCCCATTGCAGCGATTATCGAGAACACCAACACGCGCTCCAAGGATTACTCCGAGCTGCGCCGCAAGCCCCGCCCCGGGCACGCAGACTTTCCGGCGCGTGTGAAGTACCACAACATGCACGACGTCGCCGGCGGCGGGCACTTCTCCGGCCGTCTGACGGCCCCTCTATGCATCGCCGGCGGGATCGCGCTGCAGGCGCTCGAGGCCCGCGGCATTCAGGTCATGGCGCACGTCGCGCAGATCGGCGGCATCTCCGACCTGCCGATGGACGATATGGTCTATCGTGAGGCCGACCGCAAGGCGATCCTTACGAACGACTTGCCCTGCATTGACGCTGCCGCTGCCGGTCGCATGCGCGAGGAGATTCTGGCCGCGCGCGACGAGCTCGACAGCATCGGCGGCATCGTGGAGTGCGGCATTTACGGGCTTCCCGCGGGGATCGGCGACCCCATGTTCGACGGTATCGAGAACCGCATCGCACAGATTGCATTTGGCATTCCCGCCGTAAAGGGCGTGGAGTTTGGCATGGGCTTTGCCGTGGCCGCCATGCGCGGCAGCGAGAACAACGATCCGTATCGCATCGATGCCGAGACCGGCGAGATCGAGGTCGAGTCCAACAACGCCGGCGGCATCCTGGGCGGTATTTCGACCGGCGCGCCCGTCATGTGGCGCATGGCCGTAAAGCCGACGCCCTCAATTGGCCGCGAGCAGCAGACCGTAGACATGGACGCCATGGAAAATGCCGAGCTCTCGGTCCACGGCCGTCACGATCCCTGCATCGTCCCGCGCGCCGTCCCCGTAGCCGAGGCAGCCGCCGCTCTCGCAATTTGGGACGCTCTCCTAGAGGACGCCGCCCAGCGCTAACCCGACTCACCTGGATTGACTGTCAACTCAGCCATTACGCGAAAGGGGCCTCCATGGACCTTGCCGATATTCGCCAAGCCATCGATGGCATCGACACCACGCTCCTCAACAGCTTTGTCGAGCGCATGGACATTGCCACCGAGGTTGCCAAATCAAAAATCGAGATGGGCAAGGCCGTCTTCGACCCCGCCCGTGAGCGCTCCAAGCTCAACAACCTCGCCAGCCGCGCGCCCGAGCGCTACGAGGCGCAGACCATCACCCTGTTCCGTCTCCTCATGAGTATGAGCAAGGCCGAACAGCAGCGTTACATCAACGAGCTCAAGGGCATCAACGTCTCGCAAAAGGCCCACGCCACGGCCGTAGCCTTCGACACGCCCTTCCCCCAGACTGCCAGCGTCGCCTGCCAGGGCGTGGAAGGTGCCTATAGCCAGATCGCCGCGTGCAAGCTCTTCGACGTACCCGACATCGCGTTTTTCGAGACCTTCGAAGGCGTTATGCGCGCTGTGCGCGACGGCTTCTGCGAGTTTGGTGTGCTGCCCATCGAGAACTCCACCGCCGGCTCGGTCAACGCCGTCTACGACCTGCTCGCCCAGTTCGACTTCCACATCGTGCGCTCGCTTCGCCTCAAGATCGACCACAACTTGCTCGTCAAGCCCGACACCAAACTCGCCGACGTGCGCGAGGTCTACAGCCACGGCCAAGCCATTGCCCAGTGCGCCGGCTTTATCGAGGGCCACGGCCTGCATGCCACCAAATACCCCAACACCGCCATGTCGGCCGAGATGGTCGCCAACTCCGAGCGCACCGACGTCGCCGCTATCGCCTCGCGCAGCTGTGCGGCGCTCTACGGCTTGGAGGTACTGGAGCCCAACATCCAGGACTCCGACAACAACTACACGCGCTTTGTCGTCATCAGCCGCGAGCCCCGCGTCTACCCCGGCGCCAACCGTACCTCGCTCATGATCACCACGGCCAACGAACCGGGCGCCCTTTATCGTGTACTCGAGCGCTTCTATGCGCTCAACATCAACCTCATCAAGCTGGAGAGCCGCCCCATCCCCGGTCGCGACTTTGAGTTTATGTTCTACTTTGACCTGGACTGCCCCTTTGGCAGCAAGGCCCTCGACGACCTACTCGATTCCATCGACGACGTGTGCGAGAGCTTCACCTACTTTGGCAGCTACACGGAGGTGCTCTAGATGACCGATACCGCCGCAACCCGCCCCTACGGCGTACTGGGCCGCGTGCTGGGCCACAGCTACACCCCGACCATCTACAAGGAGCTCGCTGGGCTCGAGTACGTGCGATTTGAGCGAGAGCCCGAGGATCTTGAGGCCTTTATGACCGGCGACGAATGGGAGGGCACCAACGTGACCATCCCCTACAAGCGCACCGTCATGGAATACCTGGACGAGCTGAGTCCGTTGGCCGAGCGCATGGGCAACGTCAACACCATCACACGTCTGCCTGACGGTCGCCTGCGTGGCGACAACACCGACTACTTTGGTTTTCAGTGCCTGGTCGAAGAGCTGGGCGTTGAGGTTACCGGCAAGAAGGCTCTCGTGCTCGGAGCCACTGGTGGCGCCGGCACCACGGCAAGTATGGTGCTGGGAGACCTGGGCGCCATCGTCGTGCCCGTCGGCCGCACGAGCGAGGTCAATTACGACAACATCTCCCAGCAGTCCGATGCAACGTTGCTCGTCAACTGCACGCCCGCCGGCATGTTCCCCCACTGCCCCGACGCGCCTTGCACGCTCGAAGGGCTCGATGCGCTCGAAGGCGTTATCGACATTGTCTACAACCCCGCCCGCACGGGCCTGATGCTCGAGGCCGAGCGCCGCGGTATCCCCTGCATCGGCGGCCTGCTGATGCTCGTGGCCCAAGCGGCGCAGGCCGTCGAGCGCTATACCGGCCAAACCACCCCGCGCGAGCGCATCCTGGACGTAACGGAGCGCCTGTCGCGCCATGAGCAGAACATCGCCCTGATCGGCATGCCGGGCTCGGGCAAGACCCGCGTGGGCGAGCAGATCGCTCAGCTCACGGGCCGCGAGCACATCGACCTCGATCGCGCCCTCGAGAAGCGCCTGGGCATGCCCTGCGCCGACTTTATCGTCAAGTGCGGCGAGGCGGCCTTCCGCGAACAGGAGACGGCGGCGCTGTCCGACATCTCCAAGCGCAGCGGCCTGGTGCTCTCCACCGGCGGCGGCGTGGTCACGCGCGACGAGAACTACCCGCTGCTGCACCAAAACAGCCAGATCGTGATGCTCAACCGCAAGCTCGACGAGCTCGCCCACAAGGGCCGCCCCATCACCGCGCGCGACGGCATCGATAAGCTGGCCGAACAGCGCATGCCGCGCTACCGCGCCTGGGCCGACTACATCATCGACTCACGCGACTGCGCCGCCAACACCGCCCAAGCCCTCCTCGACACCCTCCCACCCGCCCTCTAACCAAAACCACCACAAAGGGGACAGGCACCTTTGTGGTGGTTTTCCAACCGCAAAGGAAGCAACCATGAAAGCACTCGTCATCAACGGCCCCAACCTCAACATGCTCGGCATTCGCGAGCCGGGCATCTATGGCAGCGACAACTACGACCGCTTAGTGCAGATCTGCCAGGAGGCGGGTGCCGCACAGGGCTTCGACGAGGTCGAGGTCTTCCAGTCTAACCACGAGGGCAACATCGTCGACAAGATTCAGGAGGCCTACGGCCGGGTCGACGGCATCGTCATCAACCCGGCCGCCTACACACATACGAGCGTGGCAATCCTTGACGCCCTCAAGGCCGTCGCCATCCCTGCCGTCGAGGTGCACATCAGCGCCGTAGAGACGCGCGAGGACTTCCGCCAGGTGAGCTATGCACGCCTAGCCTGCTTCGCCACCATCACCGGCGAGGGCCTGCAAGGCTACGCCCACGCGCTGGAGCTGCTGAGGGAACGTCTCGAAAAGTAGCCTCGCGAGCAAATCCATCAACGCGATTCACACGCTAATAATGCCAGTGCCGCCAGCAGCAACCTCGCTACTGGCGGCACTTTATTACTGGCATATAATCATTGCAGTCACACAACGTCTGGAGACGCGCATGTTAAGCATCCATCTGGGAGATTACCCCGGTTCCATCTACGATACCGAGACCTATTTTAGGAACTCATATTTAGACTCATGGTTCGAAGACCCTATGGCCGCACAGATTATTAAAAGTGTGGACGGATCAGAGCTCATCGGTCCCCACAACATCGTAAGCAAACAGCTGGGCTCGATCACCCCACTCGAACTGTCCGGCGGCGTTAAGACGCTGCTGCTGGTGCGCAATCTCCCAAATATGGTGTTCAACGCATCCACCTGCGGAGACAACTGTGCCCGCTGGCTACTCAAGATCGGCAAAGAGCAGGATGTGCTGGTGACCTTATACCACATCATGAAATTCCCCTGGAAGAGCTTTGAAATCCGCATTGAAAACGATGGCCGCATCGTCAGAAACATGCAGGAGTTTGTCGGCGCCACGAATGACTTTTTGGATGTTGATGAGTAATGAAGGGAACGCATACCGTTGTCGTAGAGCGTGCAAAGGTCAAATACACACTCACGTTTAAGCGCAATATTTCCTTTATACGCGGCAACAGCGGCACGGGTAAAACGACGCTCATCTCGATGATTCGCGACTACAACGACCGAGGACCGGAAAGCGGCGTTGCACTCAGTTGCGACGTGCCTTGCGAAACGCTTTCCGGCAGACGCTGGGAGCGCGAGCTATCGATCATCGAAGATTCAATCGTCTTTCTAGATGAGGGTAACGAGTTTATCTACTCAAAGGACTTCGCCAAAGCCGTCAACGGCTCGTCCAACTATTTTGTTCTGATATCTCGTCGCGATGCCAACGAGCTCCCCTACAGCGTTGATGAAATCCTAAAGCTAGTCAACACGACAAGTAAAACAATCAATGGCCGCAAGAGCGACAGGCGCTTCTACTCGGTGACCAAGCCGCTATATGACCACACGGCAAGTATGCTGTATCAGGATCTAAATGTTGGATTCGAGGTACCCGACGCCGTAGTTGTCGAGGATAGCAAATCTGGCTATCAATTCTACGACGCTCTTTGCAACCGGCTCAGGATCCCCTGCTATACCGCCACCGGCGTAGCAAATCTAAAGCGGACAATTCACGAATGCCCCGAGCAAAACGTTCTTGCCATTGGAGACGGCGCAGCGTTTGGTCCCTACATCGAAAAGGTGCTCGGACAGCGCGTTTACAAGAACGTTCGCTTGTTCCTCCCGGAATCATTTGAGTGGACACTTCTGCAATCTGGCCTCATTCCCAGTAACGACATTCCAAAAATCCTCAAGGACCCTTCGAGCTATATCGAAAGTCGCAAGTACCTAAGTTGGGAGCGATTCTTCACCGACGTATTGATCAAGTACTCGACAGACACTCGCTACGCCTACAGAAAGGCAAAGCTCAATGAGCAGTACCTGAGGCCGCAGGCGATGAATGCAGTTGCAAACGTCTTGCCCGAGTGCCTGAAGGCAGACTAGACAGACTAGATATAGTGGGGAGGGCCAAGTTGGTCCTCCCCGTTTTTGTTACGCCTTCTTGATCACGTACGCCAACCCTATGTCGCACCTGCAGCGCACAATCGACGCAAAGAGCCATGGTACTGGCAGCGTTAAAAGCAACGGCATCGTCTGCCAAGGGATAAACCAGTCAACCGCATGAAAGGCAAAGACGGCAAGGCTTGCCTGTCCGCAGAACGCTCGCACCACCGCTTCGGCCTAAACGTATACCCGGCAAGAATAAAGAACACCGGCATGTGAAAAAGCCCAGACCACCAATGAACTGCCTCCCATTTCTTGGACATGAGAAATGGGAGGCTTTCTTTATGCGCGTTGATTTGAGGGTGAAGCATGATGTCGAGGCCAGGAAGGCGGCCATAGGGCTCTTCGAGCTCGGACACGGGTATAAATCTGCCGCGATCGCCCTTTCGCTTCCCGCGGAAGCCGTGAGAAGATGGCAGGAGATATACCGCGCATTCGGGAGCGAGGTGCTGCTGCGCATGGACGGAAAGCAGGGCAGGTACACATACGAGCAGAAGGTCGCCGCCGCCTCCGCCGTCGTCGACGGCGGCATGACGAAGACCGAGGCGATGGCGGCGTTCGGCATAATGTCGATGTCGCCGCTCAAGAAGTGGTGCGCGCTATACCGCCGGGGCGGCGCGGAGGCCCTGCGCCCGAGGCCCAAGGGCCGGCCGAGCGGTTCCAGGGCGAGGCCGCGGACCCGCGAGGGGGAGCTCGAGGAGCGGTGCCGTAGGCTCGAGGCCGAGGTGGCCTACCTAAAAAAATTACGCGCCCTGGTCGAGAGGGACGGGCTCTGACCAGGGCGAAGGCCGAAGCGGTCGCGGCCCTGCGCGCCGAGGGGCACGCGCTCGGGCACCTGCTCGCATGCGCCGAGCTCAAGAGGTCGACCTACTACTACGCCCTCGCGCACCCGCCGAGGCCCACGCGCGCCGAGCTCCGGGAGGCGGCCGCCGAGATCTTCTCGCGCACCGCCAACGGCTGCGGGCACCGGCAGATAGCGATGTGCCTCAGGGCGGAAGAGGGGGCCGTGATAGCCGACAAGACCGTGCTCAAGATGATGCGCGAGATGGGGATCCGCTGCGGGATCAGACGCGAGACGGCCTACCACAGGTACAACTCGTACAGGGGCGTCGTCGGCAGGACGTTCGAGAACGTGATCGCGAGGGATTTCGACGCCGGGGCCCCGTGGCGGAAGCTGGGGACGGACGTCACCGAGTTCAAGGTGGCTGGCGGCAAGGCCTACTGGGCCCCGACGCTGGACTTCTGCACCAAGGAGATCGTGGCGAGCGACATATCGACCACGCCCGACATGGCCCAGCAGGCGAGGATGCTCGACGAGCTGCTGTCCAAGATCCCCGAGGGCGCCGCCCCGACCATGCACTCGGACCGGGGCTGGCAGTACCAGCACGCCTCATACACATCCAGGCTCGAGGCCGCCGGCATCGTCCAGAGCATGTCCAGGAAGGCGAACTGCATCGACAATGCCGCCACCGAGCAGCTCTTCGGCCACGTCAAGGACGAGTTCTACAGGGGCCGCGAGTGGAAGACGTTCGAGGATTTCAAACGCGACCTGGAGGAATACATAGTCCACTGGAACACGAGCCGGAGGCAGGTAAGATTGAAGGGCCTGACCCCGGAGGAGTACCGGAATCAGGCCCTCGCGGCCTAGTCGCTATTTAGGGCGTCCAAGATTTGGGGCGCGGTTCAATGGGAGATCGGGCTTTCAAGGCTCAGTTAAACCAAACTTGCGCAGTCAAATGACTCGCAGATTACATCTGCTCGGGCGCGGAAACGCCAACGAGGGTGAGCACCAGGGCGAGCGCCACGCGGACGGCATCGCAAGCGGCCAGACGGGCACGCGAAAGCTCGGGGTCGACGGGACGGCCCTCGCTCGGCAGCACCTGGCAGGCAGCGTAGAAGCTGTGGAAGTCGCCGGCGAGTTCCTCAGCAAAGTGCGTCAGACGGAACGGGGCGCGGTCGCGAGCGCAGCTGGCGATGAGGTCGGTGAGCTCGTTGAGCTTGCGCGAAAGGGCGAGCTCGGTCGGG
>DBGBJN010000013.1:0-5697 GCA_048449885.1 Collinsella sp. | reverse complement strand
CGCCGAGGGGCCGTGGCAGAAGCTCGGCACCGACGTCACCGAGTTCAAGGTGGCCGGCGCCAAGGCCTACTGGGCCCCGGTGCTCGACTTCTGCACGAAGGAGATCGTGGCGAGCGACATATCGACCTCACCGGACCTCGCCCAGCAGCACAGGATGCTCGACCGGCTCCTCGAGGCCCTGCCCGACGGGGCGGCGCCGACCATGCACTCGGACATGGGCTGGCAGTACCAGCACGAGTCCTACACCTCCAGGCTGGAGGGGGCGGGCATCACCCAGAGCATGTCGCGCAAGGGGAACTGCGTCGACAACGCCGCCACCGAGCAGCTCTTCGGCCACGTGAAGGACGAGTTCTACCGCGGCAGGGAGTGGGGCAGCTTCGGGGACTTCAAGCGCGACCTGGAAGAGTACATAGCCCATTGGAACACGCGGCGCAGGCAGGTAAGATTGAAGGGCCTGACGCCGGAGGAGTTCCGGAACCAGGCCCTTGCGGCGTAGTCGCTATTTATTCAGTCCAAGTTTCGGGGCGCAGTTCACAGGCACCTTTGTGGTGGTTTTTGTTTTAGGCGGAGGGGAAGGCCTTGGTGAGACCGGCGCGCGTCTGCGTGTCGGTCTTTTGGTAGATAGAGCTCAGGTGGCGCTGCACCATGCGCATCGAGATACCGAGCTCCTCGGCGACCTGCTTGAGCGGGCGTTCATCCTGGGTCACGGCTATGAGCACGTCGACTTCGCGCGGGGTGAGAGCGTGGTTGGCGATGAAGGCCTGGCGTTGCTCCTCGATGGTGGGGGCGGCGAGTGCTTCTTCTGCCAGCTGCTCGCGCTCGCGCTCCTGCTCGGTTTGGGGCAGGCGGAACAGGCCGGCTGCCACGAATGCCGCGCAGGCGGCGACGAGCAGTACAAGCGCGCCGATCATAATGAGGGCAACGTTGCCCGAGGTCACGAGAGCAAGCGAGATGCCCGATGTAGTGAACGCGCATGCATTGTTGGCGGCGCGTCCCATGCCGGCCCAGAGGGCGGGCGCATGCATGCGCGGTGCCAGCTGCGTAAAGGTGGCGGTAAAGAACGTGACAAAAAAGCCCGAGTTCAGGTAAAAGACGACAAGGCCCAGGTTGGGATCGGCACCGGCCTCGACGGCCAGGATGGAAATGGTCGAGAGCACGGCAATGCCGAGCATGACAAGCCCCATGTATCGGCGCTCGGCAAGATCAAAGATAAGACCGGCGGCAAGGCCGCTTGCCGCCAAAAAGAGGCGCGGCCAGGTCTGTACGGCGATGGTACCGTGGGCGTTGGAGAGCGTGACCACGTTGTCGAGGGTCGAGAACAAGCAGGCAAGAATCATGACGAGCGCGATGCTCCAACATGCCTGCTTGGCGAGGGCGTGTGAGGGCTCGGCAAAGGGGTTGACGGTGGGATTGGGACTCTCGGCAGCCTTTAGGGGAACGGCGCTGAGGGCGGAGATGGCGATAGTCACTGTGCCAAGGACGATGAGCTCTGCGATGCCGCCGCAATTGAGCAGGTTGATGGCGAACTGCATCAGGATGCCCGCGGTATAGGCCGCTCCCGCGCCGGTGGCGAGCTTGGGATCGTCTTGGAATGCCAGTGAAAAGGCGTGGTGCGCAGCGGCGCCCAGCAGGCCGAGTCCAAAGAATGCCACGCAGCCCAGAATCTCGAGCGCAAGCGGGTCCGTGGGGGATTGAATTTGGGTTAGGCCCACGATGACGATAGGGACGGCGGCGGCGTTGACGGCTGCCAGTGAGTGGCCCTTGCGCTGTGCGAGCCCGAGCAGCGGCGCGTACCCGATAAAGCCGAGCACGCTCGCACCCAGAATAAAGCCCTGTGCGATTACAACGCGTTCGGCACCGGCGAGCAGCCCGACGTTGACGTCGAAGCGAAACTCGGCGGCAAGGAAGGCGAAGGTGAAGAGCGCGAGTGCCAGAAGCGCGTTGATTTTAGACCTGCTCAGGTTCAAGGACGGTCCTTTGGGTGGACGAATAATCGTGTCCTCGATTGTAGCGTTCCCGGGACGAGTGTGGCGATGGCGAAATCATATTGAATTAAACCGCAGGTAGAGGCCTAGGTTCACATCTACGAACCTAGGCATATGGAGTCATTTGGCACATCTTGGTGGTACAGGACCACCGCAAAGGGGACAGGCACCTTTGTGGTGGTATGTCCCTACGACCAAGGAGGCCGTTATGAACGTAAGCCACTTTGACAAGCAAGCTCAACGTGAGTCCACCTGCTCGCTGGCTCACGGTACCTGGCGTTGTGTGGGTGCCAAAATAGCTTGTGCCGGCGCGTGTGCGCTTATGGTCGGTCAGTTGCTGCTGCCGAGCGTGGCGCTGGCGACGGAATGCGCCGATCCCGCCGCTGGGACGGATGAGGTTGCCGCGGCTCCGGTGACGCCGGCGGTTGCGGAGGATGCGGCGGCTCCGGCGCCGGTACCGGTGGCTCCGGCTGCGCCGATGACTGACGCGGCTCCGGCGGCACCGTCCACGGCAGAAGCTCAGCAAGATCAGCAGGACGCACCGGCGGCAACGGTGAACGATACGGTTGCTGTCAACCAAGATGGCTCTCTTGGTGGCACCGACAGCTCGTCGGCAAACGACGCTATCATGCCCTGTGGCGTGACCGATGTGACAGGCGGGAGCGGTGTTAAGGTCAACACGACCGTGGTCCGCCACGATACGGACTGCAAGCTTTCGGACAACATCACGCTCGAAAAGGGCCAGCCGTATACCTATGATTTTCCCGATGTTGAGGGCGGCATGCCGGATGAGCCGCTCTGCGAACTTGTCGAAACCAAGTACTACCGGGCCGATGCTGCTTCGGGCACCCTGGCTGAAGTCCAGGACACATCTATGTCCGATGTGACGGCTCACTTTGAGCCTGTTGGCGATCACATGAGGCTGACGCTGACCTTTACGGGTGGCGCGGCAGGCGGCTCGTATCGACTCACGCGCAATGAGGATCTTTATATTGGCGCGGCACTGACGTATACCAGCACCGACTATGAAGGTGACAACAGCTACGCGGGCAGCTCGATTACCGTCAACGAAACCAGGGACGACTATTACCTCCGCTACGTCATCAATAGCGAAATTACGCTTGTTGCATCGGAAAACGAAGCCCTCCATAACCTGAACGTCAACGACGTGAAGACCGACTACGCGCCCGGCGAGGCGCCGCGCGCGACCGCGACGATCCCCGCCGCCGATGCCGACAAGTACGAGATCGCCTACGAGTGCTGGGAGGAAATGGATGGCAGCGACCCTACGGAGCTCACGCCCGTTGCCTTCTGGTATTCCGACCCTGCCAAGTATCCGACGGGCGCGAGGAGGATCGAACACTTCGAAGAGGGCAAGTTCTACATGTACTCCGTTGAGCTGAGGCTCAAGGGCGACAATACCGTGGCCGATGACTGCATGATGTACGTCAACGGTCATTGGGCGCACCACATCAAGACCGTCAACGGCGTCTTCGCGCCAAACGCTGACAATATGCTGTGCGAGCAGCCGATCGACGAATGGCGGGCCATCGACGTTATCGAGATCAACGGCGCCACGACCACCTTCAAGGCGGGCGATAAGCCGGTCTTTACGGCGAATGTTCCGACGGGCTCCAACTCCCTTCCTCAGTGTGAGTTCTGGACGGGCAGCGATGGCAGCGAAGTGAACTCTCAGGAGTTCTGGGATCAGAACATTACGAACCACATCGACGCCTTTAAGCCCGGCGTGACCTATCGTTACGGTATCTACCTCAAGTCCGCGCGCGGCTTCTACTTTACGCCCGACACCAAGCTGGTAATCAACGGCCGGGAGTGCGGCTACCAGGTCGCGGACAGCGTATCCGATGAGGACAGCGGTTGTATCTACACCCTGTGGCTCAACACCGATCTGACCTTTACGCCTGAAGCCACGCCGACCCCCGATCCGCAGCCTACGCCGGATCCCAAGCCGACGCCGCAGCCTGGGGTGAAGCCCGCGGCCAAGCCGGCCACGACAACCGCCACGACCAAGACGGTTGAGAAAACCACGCAGGCCAAGAAGGGCGATGCTGTCCTGGCTATCACGGGGGATACCACCGCGATGACGGTCGCCGCCCTAGGCATCGCCGGCGCAACCGTAGCCGCCGCCGGCCTCGCCGCGACCAAGCGCCGCAAGCATTAGAGCTGGGTGACGGCTCTCGTTCTCGGCCTCAGTAAAATCTCGATCTGTAACACCAAACTGCCCAAAACGGCTCCAGGTGTTACAGATTGAGACGAACTGTTCGGCCGCCAACCTAACGTCTCGATCTGTAACACGTAGCGGGGAATTTGGTCTCTAGCTGTTACAGATTGAGACAAAGCGGGGGCGGCTGGAGCAATATCTCGATCTGTAACAACTACAAGGCTCAACAGGGCCTAACTGTTACAGATCGAGACAAACATCGGAATCGGTTCGCCGACCAAGTCCCAAACCACCACAAAGGTGCCTGTCCCCATCGTGGTGGTCGGGCGACTGGCATAGAAAAAGTCCCCGCCGGGCGTGTGCTCGACGGGGACTTTGCCGTTTGGTGGCTAGCGCTGTAGGTGATTACTCGCCCAGCAGGCTCTTGGTGATCGAAGCGGCGGCCTTCTTGCCGGCGCCCATCGCCAGAATGACCGTAGCGGCACCGGTGACGATGTCGCCGCCGGCCCAGATGCGGGGATCGGTGGTCTGGCCGGTCTCCTCGTCGGCAACGATGTAGCCCCACTTGTTGAGCTCCATCTTGCCGCCGATCTTCTTTGCGAAGGGGTTGGCGTTGGTGCCGATAGCCGAGATCGCGACGTCGCAGGGGATCTCCTCGATGGCGCCCTCGATGGGCACCGGGCGACGACGGCCGGACTCGTCGGGCTCTCCGAGCTCCATCTTCTGGACCTTGACGGCACACACGGAGCCGTCCTCGCCAGCGACAAACTCGAGCGGGGAGACGAGCGGCAGAACCTCGACGCCCTCGGCCTTAGCGTGGTGCAGCTCGGCGCGACGGCAGGGCATCTCGTCCTCGGTACGACGGTAGGCGATGATGGCGTGCTCGGCGCCCAGACGCTTGGCGGTGCGGACGGCGTCCATAGCCACGTTGCCGCCACCAAAGACGACGACGTTCTTGCCGTGCTTGGTGGGGGTGTCGTACTCGGGGAACTTGTTGGCCTTCATCAGGTTCACGCGGGTGAGGTACTCGTTAGCGAAGAAGACGTTGGGCAGGTTCTCGCCGGGGACGTTGAGGAACTTGGGCAGGCCAGCGCCGGTCGCCACGTAGATGGCGTCGAAGCCCTGCTCGAACAGCTCCTCGGCCGTGGCCATGTTGCCCACGACGGAGTTGTACTCAAACTTGACGCCCATGTCCTCCAGGCCGTCAATCTCGCGCTTGACGACTGCCTTGGGCAGACGGAACTCGGGGATGCCGTAGACCAGCACGCCGCCGCCGGTGAAGAAGGCCTCAAAGACGGTGACGTCAAAGCCGTTGCGGGCGAGCTCGCCGGCGCAGGTGATGCCGGACGGGCCAGAGCCGACGACGGCTACCTTCTTGCCGTTCTTGGGGGCCATCTTGGGCGTGGAGGCGAGCTCGGGGCGGTCACCC
Organism: Collinsella sp.; assembly: GCA_048449885.1. GTDB lineage: Bacteria > Actinomycetota > Coriobacteriia > Coriobacteriales > Coriobacteriaceae > Collinsella. Next base: position 101 of record DBGBJN010000013.1, on the reverse strand, counting down.
AGGAAGCGCTCGAGCTGGCCGATGGCCACGGGCTCGGACTTCTTACCACGGATGCACTTGCCCTCGCACTGGTTCTCCTGCGGGCAGACGCGGCCGCAGAT
>DBGBJN010000012.1:0-16832 GCA_048449885.1 Collinsella sp. | reverse complement strand
AGAGCCGTCTCGCGGGTCTCGTATTTGGCAAACTTGTCATAATCGCTGCTGGTGCGGAACCCAAAGTTACCGATGTAGAGCATGTCGGCGGTCTGATCGATCACGGTCAGCGCGAACGCTTTGGCCGATGCGATGACGCCCGAGGTGACATTGTCCTTGTTCACGGCAATCGAGATGCGCGGCGGGGCGGACGTCACCTGCACCGCTGTGTTGATAACGCAGCCGGCGCGCAGCCCGTCGGCCGCGGCGCTCACCACGTACAGACCGCTCGGCATGGTAAAGAACGCAGTTTTGTCCATAACGATCACTCCCCTAGCTCGGGTTGGAACCTCATGAATGTATGTACCCACAAAAAAGGCGGCACCCATAACGGACGCCGCCTTTGAGACATTTGTGTCAGAACAGTAAGAAAGATGAGACGCCCGCAGTTGCGGTGAAATAGGGACTGAATAGCCCCTCAAACAGGCAAAACAGTCCGTATTCCACCGCAACTTATACAGAGTGCCTAGCGGTTGCGTTCCTTAAGGGCGCGGTCGATCTCGCGTTGGACATCACGCTTGGCCATGTCCTCGCGCTTGTCGTAGAGCTTCTTGCCGCGACCCAGACCCAGCAGCAGCTTTACGCGGCCGTCCGTATTAAAGTAGAGCTCCAATGGAACCAGCGCATAACCACGGTTGCGAAGTTTGCCGTCAAGAAAGTCGATCTCCTTGCGGTGCAGCAGCAGACGACGCCGACGATCGGGATCGCGATTCCACACGCCACCATGGCTATAAGGGTGGATATGCAGGCCGACGAGCCAGCACTCCCCGCCGCGGATCAGCGCGAAGGTATCGGTGATCTGGCAGGCGCGCTCGCGAATCGACTTGACCTCGGTGCCGCTCAGTTCAATGCCGCATTCGAACGTCTCATCGATAAAGTACTCGTGATGTGCCGAGCGATTCTTGGAAATGAGCTTGCGCTCGCGCTTACTGGGCATCGCCGGCCTCCTTGGCGCCATCGGCGTTTGAGCCCGCAGCCTCGCGCTTTGCCTTGCGCTCGGCATTGAGCTCGGCATCGCTCTCGCGCACCAGTTTGATAATCGCCGCGCAGGCCTCCTCGCCCACCAAGTCGCGAGCACGCACCGTCAGGCGCGTCGCCTCCTGCTTGTCGCCGTCGCTTGCAGCATCGGTCGCACACATGATCAGGCAGATGGCAATCTCGGCCGAAGGCGAGGTCGGCACGCCCTGCAGGGCCAGTTCACCCATCACGTGGTCGTCGCTCTCATCGGCGGCATCCGGATAGGTGGTATGGATCTTGTTGAGCAGGCGCGTCGTATGCGCATCGTTGGGCGCCAGGCGCAGCGCCAGACGCGCGCAGCCCACGGCAGCCGAAACGTTCTCGGTCTCGGGCTCCAAGAAGTACTGACCTAGATTGGCGTAAGCGCGGGCGGCGCACTTGCCATCGCTTGCACGCTCCAGCACCGAGAACGAGAGCGATGCCCATTCCTGCTTGTCCTCGAGTGCACGGAACAGCTCGGCCAAATCCAAGCGATAGTTGCAGTTCATGGGGTCCCAACGCACAGCCTGCATCAGGGCATTACGAGCGCTCACATAATCCTGCTGGCGAATGTAGGCAAACGCCATGTCAGAGTACAGGCGGTCAAACGGCACCTCGACCTGCACGAGCTCGCGCGGATCCTTCTCCACGCGGCGATAGGCCAAGCGCTCAAACTTGCTATCGAAGCTAAAGTATTGGCGCTTCTCCTCCGTCTTGCACTCAGCGTCGATATACTCCTCGGCGAGCTCCACCAGACGCTCCAGCAGCGGTGTCGCCGTAGCCAGGTCGCCCTGCGCCAGATAGTTCTCGGCATACGTGATGTCTTGCAAGCTGATGGGCAGATCCATGGCTACTCCTCGATCTGAGCGAAACACGGCAGGCGCCGTATATACGGTCAATACACAAAACCCGGGTCTCTTACGAGGCCCGGGCGTTCAATTTTGGTAGCCCGTACCAGATTCGAACTGGTGATCTCCGCCTTGAGAGGGCGGCGTCCTAAACCGCTAGACGAACGGGCCATATGTAGCAAATGCAATGGCTGGGATGGAGGGAGTCGAACCCCCATTGACGGAACCAGAATCCGCTGTCCTGCCATTAGACGACATCCCAATGACTGCATCGCTGCGCTCGGCTGTGCCTTTGCGCAAGAAAGGAATATACGGGAAGTCTCGCCGTGACGCAAGCCCCAATTTTGACTTTTTTGAAATTCAGTCAAATTGGCCTAATTTAGTCCAACCCGTGAAGGACCTGTGAAGCCAACCGCTGTACGCGAAGGGCAAAACGCCGCGAGCGGTAGCCGTCAACCGTTGGCAGATTCTACCGTGAAAACGATAGCACCAGGCAACACAATCGAAGTATCAATGATCGCGTAGATATCGAGGCGCCATGGACGAAGAGCTTGATTACCTATGGGAGACCCTGGGCCTCGAGATCACTGCCGACCTTTGGCCCGAACGGGACAAAATCCATCCCACACTGCGCCCCGCCATTACTGTGGTGCAGGCAAAATACCGCCGTGCATCCTTTTTGATCATGCGGATGTCATGGCACGCGGGACTACCCGACCTTAAGCGAATCCAGGCAAGTCTCGTCGAGCTGTCCGGCATGCCGACCGTCATATCCGAGGCGCACCTGGAACAGCGTCAGCGCGAGCGACTGCAACAGCAGCGGATTCCCTTTATCTGCCCTGGCGTTCAGGCATATCTGCCCTTTATGGACGAGGAGTACTGGAGTGGCAAGCCCAACAAGCACGTAAAGGTTTACGATCCGCACGAATGGGCACAGCTGGCGGACTGACTGAGGCAGGCCCGCCGGCGGAAAGTGCGTCCCAGTTTTCAAGCTCAAACTGGTCCCCACTTTCCCGTCGAGCCCTCAACCGGAAACCGTATCCCACAATCGAAGCTCAGAATGGGACGTGCTTTCCGCAACCGGCCACTTTGGGAAAGTGCATCCCATTCTGGAAGCGAATTCCGGGTCGCACTTTCCGCAGCCGCTACAGCAACGCCTCGGCCCAAGCCGCTTCCCTAAAGCCGGGAATCGCAAAGTCGTCGCCCACCAGCAGCGGACGCTTGACCAGCATGCCGTCGGTCGCCAGCAGCTCGTAGCACTCCCGATCCGTCATGCCCGCGTCCAGACGCGCCTTCAGGCCCAGCTCTCGATATTTCATGCCCGACGAATTAAAGAAACGCCGCACCGGCAGCCCCGAACGAGCAATCCAGGTCGCAAGCTCATCGGCCGTGGGATTGTCCAAAACGATATCGCGGTCGATATACTCAACCCCATGTTCGTCCAGCCATGCCTTGGCCTTCTTACAGGTCGAGCACTTGGGATATTCAACAAACAGTACGGTCATGGGAATCCTCCGAATATAGATCGGCCAACGCAGGCACACGCCACACGAGGCGCCTTCGTATGATGGGCCAATTGTAGCCCGCGGGTCACACGTTAAACGAACCGTACCCCGAATCCGCGCTTGATAAACGGTAGCAGTTCCATTGCTTCGGGCGTGATATGGCCCGCAACGTTCATGCGCTCGTCACCGGGAAGATCGACCCGCGCAATCTCAAGCTCGCCTTCGTAGCGCCCATATCCGCTATTGCTCACAGCGATCGACCCCGCCTTTCGCGGCAGGCCGGCTCCGGAATCCGTCGGCACGGAATCCCGCTTAAGCGTCGTACGTGACTCCTGAGACCTAAAGATGAGGACGCTCGAGTCGGGCCGGTCGTGATGAATCTGCCCGCGCACATAGGCATAACCGGGCTCAAGCTCGCATTGCAGGTCCACGTATCCGGCGGAAACTTGAGCAAACTGCGCCCAGCCCGCATCGGATAGATCGGGGTCGCCGACCAACACAATGTCGCAATCGGCGCCATGTGCAAGCTCAAGCATATTGAGAGCAACCTTTGACGCGCGACCGCGCTGCGCCTCGACCGTCGGCAGTCCCTCGAATACCGGCCCGCGAACGTTAGCATCACCCGGCACAAAAGCCATGATTTCGAATCCAAGCGCCGCAAGACGAAGATTCGTCCGAGCAACATCTTCAAGAGCTAAACCGGTATAAGGCTTGGGGTAAAAATTGTGGCAGGCGGCAAAACGAGTCACATCGGCACCGGCCTCACGCCACGATGCGATTTCATCAGAACTCACCGTCGATGCATTAACCACAATGCGAAATACACCGGACAGCTCCGCGACCCGCTGGGCGCTAAAGCCATAGTCCAAACGAAGGTATTCCAACCCCAGATCGCGCAGGTCCTCAATGCGCTCAAGCCCGAGCAAATCGCACGTGCGAGGCCCCACATCGGCAATCAGCGCAATGCCGCGGGCGGAAAGCAGCGACAGCACATGACGGACCTTATCGGTATACGCCGCTCCCCCATCCTCGGGAATATGCAGCGAGGTGAACGCGTAGCGCGCACCCGCCGCGGCGCCACGCTCAATCGTCCGCTCAATATCCTGCAAAGGGCTGGAAAGATAAATTGAAATACCCGTTTTCACGCTTCAAAGCTCCTTTAAAAAAGGCCGGCGGAGCAGCTAGCCCCGCCGGCACAACCATAACATCAAGAAATCTGCCGCGCGCCGCGAACCCCGAGCAACACGGCTCGCGATATCAAACTACTCGCCAAAGAACTCGTTGATCTTCTGCTCGTCGACGCCAAAGAACCACGTCAGGACAAAGCCGGCGGCATAGGCAAGCAGCATAGCGGCAACGTAGCCGAGCTGCTGGCCAGGAACGACGATCAGCAGGCCAAACAGACCGGAAACGCCCTGAGAAACCGTGCCGATGTGAAGCAGCGCCGCGAGCGCGCCGCCAAATCCGGCACCCAGGCAGGCCGTCACAAACGGACGAACGAGCGGCAGCGTAACAGCATACATCAGAGGCTCGCCCACACCCAGGATTCCAACGGGAATGGACTCTGCGACGTACTTCTTGAGCTTGGCGTTCTTGGTCTTAAAGTACAGCGCCAAACCGGCACCGACCTGGCCGCCGCCGGCCATCATAAGGATGGGAAGCAGGTAATTGATACCCTTGGTAGCGCCGTCGGGATCGTTGAGCATAGCGTGGATCGGCGTGAGCGCCTGATGCAGGCCGACGGACACCAGCGGCAAGAAGCCTGCCGACAGGATATAGCCGCCCAGGACGCCCAGCTTCTCGAAGATAAAGGTCAAAACGCTAAAGATGGCAGTCGTCAGCCATGCGCCTACCGGCTGGATGACGAGCATCAGAGCAAAGGCGCCGATGATGAGCACCAGCAGCGGGGACAAGAACGTGTCGAGTGCGTTGGGCATAACCTTGCGAATCTGACGCTCCATCCAGGCAAAAAATGCGCCAGCGATGAGAGCCGCGATCATGCCGCCCGCTGCGGGGTTGTACTGCGCACTGGTGAGCGGCAGCAGAATGGCAGTGGCAGGATCAGCCGCGCCAGGCGCAAGCAGGGGCATGGCGCTGTTGGCGATACACATCATGCCGGCGATGCCGCCCAGCGCAGCGGAGCCACCAAACTCACGTGCCGCGTTATAGCCCACCAAGATGGGCAGATAGGCAAACAGGGCCCAGCCCATGGAACGAATGCCCTGGTACCACCACTCGCCTGCAAGCGCGCCTGCCGTCGAGACGTTAATGACGTTGCAGATACCGTTGATGAGGCCAGCCGCAATGATGCCGGGAAGCAGGGCGACGAAGACATTGGAAATCTTCTTGAGGAAGGCCTGAACCGGCTTGGACTCGTACTTGGCCTTCTGCGCGGCCTTGTTTGTGGCCGCAGCGTCAACCACGCTCTCGTCGGCAACGCCTTTCGCAAGGCCGGTGAGCTTGGAGAACTCCTCGAGCACCTTATTCACCTTGCCCGGACCCAGCACGATCTGCATCGTGTCGTCCTCGACCAGGCCCATCACGCCGTCGAGTGCCTTAATGCCCTCCGTGTCGACGTTGCCCGTGTCTTTGACGGTCACGCGCAGGCGCGTCATGCACGCCGCGTTTGCGAGCACGTTGTCTTTACCGCCCAAAAGGTCCAGCAGCTTTTGAGCCAGCTCTTTGTTCGTCATAACTCCTCCTTGTATTGGGTATCTCGTCTGGATGTCATATCAGCTCACGCCGCGCACCTATTGGGCATCGGCATTGCTCTTCTCATGGCCACTCACCGCAGCACGGACATGGCCTCGCGCACGCTCAAGAGCCACCGCAGCCTGCTCGGCATCGCAGTCCAGCAGTACCGAGACAATAGCGGTTTTTACGTGGCCACCGGCATCTGCAAGCGCCTGAACAGCGCGCTCGCGCGTGCAGCCGGTCGCCTCCATCACGATGTTCTGGCCGCGCACCACCAACTTCTCGTTCGTCTGCTGCACATCGACCATCAGGTTTTGGTATACCTTGCCGATCTTGACCATGGCACCGGTCGAAATCATGTTGAGAATGAGCTTTTGAACCGTTCCCGCCTTGAGCCTCGTTGAGCCGGTCAGCACCTCGGGACCGGGCACGGGCTCAATGGCAAGATCTGCGCTCTCCCCGATCTTCGACCCTTGGTTGCAGGCAATTGCAATGGTCTTGCACCCAGTTGCCTTGGCGTACGCAAGGCCGCCCACCACATAAGGAGTACGGCCGCTTGCCGCCAGGCCAACGACAAGATCCTTGTCCGAGAGTCCACGCTCTCGCAGGTCGTTCGCGCCAAGTTCCTCGCTATCCTCGGCACCTTCGACAGCCCTGGTAAACGCCGTCTCGCCTCCGGCAATGAGCCCGACAATCAGATCGGGCGATACGCCAAACGTGGGTGGGCACTCCGAAGCGTCGAGCACGCCCAGACGACCGCTGGTGCCTGCGCCCATGTAAAAGACGCGTCCGTCGCGCTCGAGCGCCTCGGCAGCCCAGTCGATTGCCGTGGCAACCTGTGGCAACACTTTCGTGACCGACTGGACGGCGCGAAGATCCTCATCGTTCATCGTCGTGACGATTTGCAGCGATGTCATCGTGTCGAGGTCCATTGACTTTTGATTTCGCTGTTCTGTCGTGAATTTTGTTAAATCGAGCATTTTGTTCACCTCATCTTTCCTGTTTCTCGATGTAGTTTTGCTTGATGACATGCGTCGCCCGTTCGTAATCGCTCGCAACGTAAGCAGCGTAGAGGGCATCGACAACCATAAGCTGAGCCATACGCGAGGCCATGGCACCGCTGCGGACCAAGGGTTCACTCGCAGCGACGCCGAGCACGGCATCGGCCATGGTGGCAAGCTTGGATGATCCATCTACTTTAGTAACGGCCACAACGGGACAGTTGTGGCGTTGAGCCTCGGCGGTGCAGTCCAGCACCTCTTGCGTCAAGCCCGAGTAGCTAAAGGCGATTGCCATATCGCCCTCATGCATGTTCTTGGCACATAAGAGCTGATCATGCCAGTCGTCGTACAGATGGCACTCTTTGTCGACACGCATGAGCTTTTGCGCCAGGTCGTGCGCGACCAAACGAGAGGCACCAATACCGAACAGATTGACTGCGCGTGCCCGCTTAAGACGGGCCGCGCATCGCTCCAAGACGGTGTAATCGAGCGTTCGCGCCGTCGCCTCGATCGTGCGCACGTTGCTTTTCATCACCTTCCCCACGATACGTTCGACGCTATCATCCATGGAGATGTCCTCGAGGGCTACGTCTTTCTTGTCGCCTAAGAGCGCCAGCTCGGCAATCAGTTCGCGCTGGAACTCCTTGTAGCCCGCAAAACCCAAACGCTTGCAAAAGCGCAAAATGCTCGAGGGCGAGGAGAACGTGACATCGGCAAGACCGCGGACGGACAGCCCGACCACCTCGTGCGGATGAGCGCTTACATATGCGATGACATTGCGTTCCGCCGGGCTCGCGCTGAGCTCACGCTCGCGAAGCCGCAAAAGCAATCCGTTTGCCATCTCAAACACCTCCGTTGAGAAGAATTAAAGACCAACGAACGATTCGTACCGGATATAAACAGCTTTTGCGGTACATTGTGCCGCATCGTGGCGCACAAAGGGCGAGCGTTCTACCGCTCGCCCCTCAAATCCGACCGCTCGGAAATACGCGCGACACAAAATAATTCAACGAGGTTGCATTATCAGAAACGGGTTTGTTACCGGCTAGCGCCTCGCATGGGCGCCGATCGGCCGAGTCGCATGGCGCACCAACGCCGCTGCCAGCAATACCAACAGCATGGCGGTGACATAGCCCGCAGCATCGAATCCTAAATCGATAACGTCGAAATGCCTGCCGGGAACAAAGATCTTATGCACCTGATCGCCAACGGAGCAGGCGGCGCAAAAGAGCAATACGGGCACACAACGGGAGCATACGCTCCACGGACGCCTGGAAAAGCAAACCACGACCACCGAGGCGAACAATCCGACGAAGAAAAACTCTACGGTATGGGCAACGCGACGGACGTTCGTGCCCACCCACATGCGAATGGAAGCAAGTCGGCCAGACCGGACATTCGAGGCAGCCGAATCGGTGCCCCCGGTCATTCCGTTCTCCGCCTGAGCTTCACCCGTGGCATCGACAGCCTGAACGCCCGTAGCCTGGCCCTCCACCACACGCGCGGTGGACTCGCTCAGCAACGACGTCTCCACCGCATTTTGCTCCGTCAGCACCCAGATGCCCGCCAGCGTTGCAGCGAACAGAACGATCGCGGTCCATCCGATTATTTGTTTTACGCGCGCCAAGGGCCAACCTCCTTTTTTGAATATCAGCGAGTGTAGCCCCAAATGGCATCGTCACCGTATCAAAATTTGAATCGCAACAGGAAGCGACAAAGCGACGCAAACCCCTACCCCGCCTCGCGCATCCAGCGATCGAACGTCCCCACGCACACGCCCAGGCACTTTGCTGCCTGGCTGCGGGTAATATCGCCCGCCTCATAGCTATCGCGCACCAGCTCAAACTGAGGAGGACACGGCTTGCGAGGTCGACCGAAACGGACCCCTCGCGCCCGCGCCGCTGCAATTCCCTCCGCTTGGCGCCGATGGATATTCTCGCGCTCCACCTGTGCCACGTAGCTCAGCAGTTGCAGCACAATATCGGCAATCAGGACGTTGGTCACATCCGGCGCGCCGCTGGCCCTAGCGCGCGTGTCAAGCAATGGCATGTCCAACACCACAATGGCAACCCCGAGCTCCTTGGTAATGCGTCGCCATTCCTCAAGAATCTCGGAGTAATTACGGCCAAGTCGGTCGATAGAAAGCACCACCAGCACGTCCCCGTCTCCCAGGACGTGCAGCAGCTCGCGATAACGCGGTCGATCGAAGTCCTTGCCGCTCGCATGGTCGGCATAAATATTCGCCGAGCCCACGCCATAGGCGCCCAGCGCATCCAGCTGCCGATTAAGATTCTGATCGCGCGAACTCACCCGCGCATATCCGTACACCGTCGCCATCTCATCCCCGCTTTCTTGTAAACCTGCCAAAAGGGACAGGTTTATTTTGGTAGGTTTTACCTCTCAAATAGCAGGTAAGCGGGCGGCCGAGCAGACGGCAAGGTAGCCACGATTCAAATGCGAAGGGCGGTCCCGAAAGGCCGCCCTCCGCTCCCCCACCATGAGTCGGGATTTGGCTAATGGATAAGCTTAAAGTCCAAGTGCCCACGCGTGGTATTGACGCGCGAGACCTCGATAATCACGCGCTGCCCCAGCTCGTAACGGGTGCCCGTGTCGGCACCTGTGAGCGTGAGCGCGTCCTCGTCGAACTCGAACCACTCGTTGCCCAGACTCTTGATCGAAACCAAGCCTTCGACCTGCGTTAGGTCCAAGCGCACAAAAAGGCCCATGCTGCTAACCCACGAGACGGTTCCGGCATAGCGCTCGCCCAGACGGTCCTCATAGTACTGGGCAATCTTGATCTTTTGCGTCGCATGGCTGGCGGCATCTGCCGCGCGCTCGGCATCGCTGCATGCGCGGCAGATCTGCGGCAGAATGCGCGGCAGCGACTCGCGCCCCTTGCCGATCAGCCGCGGCGTACGGACCAAGGCGTCCTTGCCGCCGAGCCGCTCATAGGTCAACTGCAGTTTGAGCACGCGGTGCACCACCAGATCGGGGTAGCGACGGATGGGACTCGTAAAGTGACAGTAGCACGGCGCGGCGAGCGCAAAGTGGCCCTCGTTGCGCGGCTTGTACAGCGCGCGCTGCATGCTGCGCAGAAGCAGCGTGTTGACGAGCGGTGCGTTGGCCGTACCGGCGGCAGCATCGACTGCAGCCTGCAGCTCATCGGGGCTCCCCAGGGCAATACCGGCAGCACGGCGATCGTCGATGATGCCTAGCTGCGCCAGCGCAACGGCGGCACCGTGCAGGCTATCGGGGCTCGGATCCTCATGCACGCGATAGCAAGCCTCAATGTCGCGGTCAGCCAGCCACTCTGCAACGCACTCGTTGGCGAGCAGCATGGCCTCCTCGATAAGCGACGTTGCACACGAACGCTCACGCGCCACAATCTGCACGGGCACTCCGCCCTCATCCAATAGAGCGCGAATCTCGGCCGTGTCAAAATCGACTGAGCCGCGGGCGCGACGAATACGACGGCGAAGTTCGGCGAGTTCGTTGGCGGCGACAAGGAAATCGCCGAGGTCGACGTTGTAGCCGCGGGCGGCCTCCTCGCACGCAAGGCCGCGCTCAAGCGCTTCCTCGCGCGAGGTCTCGGCAGCCGCAACATCCTCGGCCGCACCCTCCAGCACCGAATACTCAACCGCGCCGGCACGCACCAGCAGCGCCTCGGCGCCGTCATAGTCCATACGCACACGCGAGCGAATCACGCTGGGGTACGGATCGTAATGCCGCACGCGACCCTGCGCATCGAGCTCGATATCGACGGTAAACGCAAGACGGTCCTCATCAGGGCGAAGCGAGCACAGGTCACAGGACAGGCGTTCGGGCAGCATGGGAAGCACGCGATCGGCCAGATACACCGATGTCGTACGATGGCGAGCCTCAAGATCGATATGTCCGTCCCAAGCCACATAGTGTGAAACGTCGGCGATATGCACACCCAGCTTGTAGCCACCCTCGGACGTGCGCTCCAACGAAATGGCATCGTCAAAGTCGCGCGCGTCGACCGGGTCGATCGTGATGACAAAGCGGTCGCGCAGATCGCGGCGGAGCGGGTCCTTAAGCGCCGCGGACACATCGAGCGAAAGCCCCTCGGCCTCGTCCAGCGCGGCCTCGGGATAGCAATCGGTATAGCCGTAACGCGCCATCACATATTGAACGCCCAAATCGGGCGCGTCATCTCCGCCAATGCGGCGTTCGATCGTCACGGTGCCCGATTCCAGGCGCGTCGGGTAGGTCAAAATGCGTGCGACAACAGCATCACCCGGGTGGACGCCCAGACGATCCGCCGAGGTATCCTCGGGCAGAATGAAGAAGTCGGCCTTCAGACGCGAATCGAGCGGCTCGATCACACCGAGCGGACCGGCGGTCTGGTACGTGCCCACCACGCTTATGGCTGCGCGCTCAACCACGCCTTCGATCACGGCGCGCCGCTCACCGTGTGGGCTGTTCTTAATGCTCACGGCAACGGTATCGCCATCCATGATCTCACGCTTACCGCGACCCATGACCTTGTAGTCGCCATTCTCGGTTATGACATAGGCACTGTGCTCATGGAGCTGCACGCGCCCGGTCAGGCTCGGACGGCGTTCGCTGCGCACCGGCCCGCGCTTATTGCGAGCTCCACGCTTATGCTTGTTATTGCGCCCCATGGCGCCTCCTAACTATCGATTGCGAACTCCAAAGAGTCTACCCAAATGATTCGCTTTCCTGCCGTCCCCTAGGGATCAAAAAACGGGCCGCCCCATAAGAGACGACCCGTTGGAAGGGATGAATTCCAAGCATGCCTACACGCGCAGGTAGCGGCGCATGGCGATGGCAGAACCAAAGAGACCGATAATCACACCGACCAGAATCAGCGCAGCATAGGTCACCAGGTAGTACTGCATCGGCAGGGCAAACGACATCCAGCCGATGCTCTCCTGCAGACGCGGAATCATCAGATTGCGCAGCAGCTCCAGAACGCCGATGGAAAGCAGCGAGCCCAAAATGGCCTGCAGCACGCCCTCGGTGATAAACGGGCCACGAATGAAGCCGTTGCTGGCGCCGACCAGACGCATAATCGCAATCTCACGACGACGCGCCGTGATGGACAGGCGAATCGTGTTGTTGATGAAGATGAATGCGATAAAGGTCAGAAGACCAACGAGCACCACGGCGGCGATGCGGATGTAGTTGGTCACCTGGAACAGGCGGCTCACTTCCTCCTGGCCGTACAGCACGCTCGCGTTGACGTCGCCGTCATCCGCGATCTTCTGGAAATCGGCATCCTTCTTGAGCTTCTTTGCCGTGCTCTCGACCTTGGACGGATCGTCCATCTCAATAGCGAAGGAAGCCGGCAGCGGGTTCTGGCCATCGAGCGCGCTCATGGTGGCGTCGGCGTTGCCCGACATCTTGCTCGTATACTCGGCCAGCGCGTCGTCCTTGTCCTTATAGGTCACGGACTTGACGTTATTCCACGTCTTAAGCTCGGCCTCAAAAGCCTGAACATCGGCCTGATCGGCGTCATCACTAATGAACGCGTTGATGACAACCTGATCCTCGACGGTGCCGATCACGGAGTTCAGCATCGCAGAGCCCATGATGAACAGGCCGATGATAAACAGCGAAAGGAAGATCGTGATGACGGCGCCGAGCGAGGTAGTCCAGTTACGGAAGAAGTGGCTGATTGCCTCTTTGAAGGAGTAGCCCACGTTAGTTGGTGCCATAGTTGCCGTAACCTCCCCTCTCCTGGTCGCGGATAACGTGGCCGCCCTCGAGGGCGATCACGCGACGGTGCATGCTATCGACCATCTCGCGGTCGTGCGTGGCAACGATCACGGTGGTGCCGGTGCGGTTAATACGCTCGAGCAGCTTCATGATGCCCAGCGAGATCGCCGGGTCGAGGTTACCCGTGGGCTCGTCGCAGATCAGCAGCGGCGGGCGGTTGACCATAGCGCGGGCGACGGCAACGCGCTGCTGCTCGCCACCGGAAAGCTGGTCGGGCAGGGAGTCCATCTGATCGGCCAGACCGACCAGACGCAGCACCTCGGGCACCTGGCTGCGAATGACGCCCTTGGGCTTGCCGATGCACTGCAGGGCAAACGCCACGTTTTCGTAGGCGGTTTTTTGCGGCAGAAGCTTAAAGTCCTGGAACACGGCGCCAATCTGGCGGCGCAGGAACGGAACCTTGCGGTTCTTGATCTTCATGAGGTCCTGACCGGCAACCAGGATGCGACCGCTCGTCGGCTTGACGTCGCGGTTGAGCGTCGACAGCAGCGTGGTCTTACCCGAGCCGGAGTGACCGACCAGGAAGACGAACTCGCCCGGATAAATCTCGATGTTGATGTCGTCAAGTGCAGGCTTGTTGGGCTGTGCCGGATAGATCTTGGTGACATGCTCCATAAGGATGACGGGCTCGACACCGGCCTGCTTGGCCATCTTCTTGCGGCTGGCCTGCGGATCGATGGGCGCAAACACCGACGTAAAATCGGGGTTGTTGAGCGCGTTGTCGAGGCTTGCGACCTCGGCGGCCTGATCGCTCTCGACCACTGGGGCAGCAGGCTGCGTGGGGTCGGGAATAGCGGCAAAGAGACCGGACTGCGCAGGCTGAGGAGCCGGCGTCGCAGGGGCCAAGGGGTCGGGAATGCCGGCCATGGTAGGCTGCGGCGTGGCGGCACCAGCCTGAGGCTGCTCCACGCGAGCGGTCACGGCCTGAACGGGCTCAAAACCCGCCGTGCCGGAAAGCGCGACATCGCTGGTTGGATTGTAGGCAAAGGGATCGGATGCCGGCTGTGCCTGATCTGCCGGCTGAGCGGGGGCCTGAGCAACAGGCTGGCCCTCTGAATCCGGAGTGGCGAAACGACTGCCCTGGACGCCTGCCTGCGTCTTGGGGGCATCATCGCCCGCACCGGAGGTACGGAAGTGGTTACCCACTGGTGCTCCTTATCGTCGTGCGTTTAAACTACATGAGCGCTTTGTATTTTAGCAGTATTAGCTTTGCTGCACATAAGAAGCATGGCGTGCTTAGGGATCCCGTCGGCCGGGCACAGGGTTACTCTCCAAATCGTCCTCGGACATGTCGGAGCCCCCGCTGCGCGCTTCGCGCGGCGGGGGCTCCTCCGTCCTGCGGAAAGATTTGGAGAGTAACCCTGTGCCCGGCCTGCGATAACTAAGGGGTCGCTGCGTTTATCTTGAAGTGCTGCAAATACAAAGTTGGAAGGGTCTGAATTGCACTTTGTCGATATATGCCCTTTTCCCTGATGGGACCGTGCTTGAGAGGTGTCTTCATAAGTTGCGGTGAAATAGGGACTGTTTTACCAGTTAAAAGGTCTAATCAGTCCCTATTTCACCGCAACTTAAATTAAGGCTAATTGTTGCGCAACTCGAATTTGAATAATCGCTTTACATTGGCCTCGATTGGAACGTCTATGGTTGTGGGGGCTGGTATGAATTGTCCTTATTGTGGTACTGAGTTGCGCAATGGCGTGAGGTATTGCACAACATGTGGGGTTACCATCCATGGCATGTCGACTAATTCTGCAATTCGGGTAAAGCCTCGGAATCACATTGCGGTTGTTCTTACCTGCATGTTGGCAATTGCCATTGTCGGCGGCAGTTGTTTGGGTCTTCATCTGCGGCAAGCATTGTCTTGTTTTATATCGGCTCATTCGGAGCATGCTATTGTGCTCAACATCTCTGCCGCAGGTTGGGATACCGATAGCGGGGCCTCACGTGTCCCGATACACATTACGGGCAAGACTGTCGACGGGATAACGGTCGACAAGGTTGAGTTCGTCGCCTCCGACGGTTCCGGTATCAGCCTCATTCAAGGTGTGTACACGCTCGAGGCGGCAGGTTCCCCCATCGCCACTGATGGCAAGATTTATCAAATTCCCTGTACGAGCGCGACGCTCGTCCTCGACGATGTCTTTACCGCAGGCGAAACGATCAATCTCGCCGAGCTCGCTGAGCAGTGTTAGCGCCGGAATAATTTAGCCAAATATAGTCGGCCGAGATTGACCAATCCCGGCCGACCCATTTTAGCCAACACGCCCGCATCTATGACTTTCCTATCGCATTCCTACATCCCCTCGGGCTGGATCCCCCTCACCTTCACCGCCTGGGGGACGGCCTCCACCGAGTAGGTGTCAAGCTCCCTGCCGCGGTAGCTCGGGCCCCGCATCACGAACACCGACGCCTTGTCGAACAGCCTGTCGAGGGCGCAGAGGAGCGTGTCGTCGCCCGTGAAGAACTCATCCCACCCGCTCGGGGCGATGTTGCTCGTGAGGACCATCGCGTTCGGCCCCTCCTTCTCGTAGCGCCTGTCGACGACATCGAAGAACAGGTCGGTGCACGGCCTGTCGTAGACGCATCTCCCCACCTCGTCAACGATGAGGCACGACGGCTTGACGAGCGAGGAGACGACCCGCGAGGTGTTTCCCCGCTGGACGGCCTTCTGGAACCTGTCCCTGAGCTCGGTCGCCTTTATGTAGTAGGTCTTGAGCCCCCGCATGCAGCACTCGCGCCCGTAGGCCTGCGCGAGGTGCGTCTTCCCTATGCCGCCGGGCCCGACGAAGGCGACGTTGCGGTGCGCGTAGAGGTCGGCCAGCGACGGGAGCTTGCCCAGCGCGGCCGCGTCCCGGCCCTGGATCCTGGAGAAGTCGAAGCCCTCGAAGGTCTTGGGCTCGCGCCTGGGCAGCCTGCTCAGCCTCAGCAGCGTCTCGATGGAGGCGAGCCTCCTCTTCTCCGCAAGGTAGGAGAAGGTGGCTGCCACGGCGGCCATCTCCCCGTCGCCGAGGTCGAGGTCCGAGGCGAGGGTCGCGAGCTCCTCCGCCCCGACGGCGATCCCGAGCCTCGACGCGGCGTCGCTCGCGAGCTCGTAGGGGCTCGCCCCCGCGCCCGCCATCATTCGGCCCTCCCGAAGTCGAACCTCTCGAAACCGGGTTTCGTCCTGGGCGGGGCGATTTGCTCGACCACGGTCCCCACCGGCTGGGTCGGCAGCTCCTCGGGCTGCGCCGGCGATGTCTCCCACTGCCCCTCGCACCAGCTGTCGGCGCCGGTGCCGACGGCGTGGGCGACGAGCTCGCGGGAGAGGTCGTCGCTGTATATGTGCACCACGCGCCCCTCCCGGTTCACCCTGCACTCGCGGCGGACGTACCAGTAGGGCACGCCGTAGCGGTGCCCCTCGAAGCTCACGAAGCCGTCGAAGGAGATCTTCCGGCGCGGGCACAGGTACCGCTCGACCTCGGCCGTGACCTCGAGCGGCCTGGTGTTCGCCGAGCACGCCGCCTCGTGCTCGCGCATCGGGACGCATGCCGCCGCGCGCCGCCAGCGGCCTCCCTGCTCGGCGCACCAGAGGGCGGCCTCCCGGTTGAGGGCGTCAAGGTCGGTAAAGGACCTTCCCGCGAGGAAGTTCCCCTTCACGAAGCGGACGAGCCTCTCCACCTTGCCCTTCGTATAGGGGTGGCGCGGCCTGCACAACCTGGTGCGGAAGCCGACGACGCCCATGAACTCGGCGTAGTCGGCCAGCCAGACGGACCGGCCGTCGGCATCGCGGCGGACGACCACGCTCTTCATGTTGTCGGTGAGCACGGTCGCGGGCACGCCCAGCGCCGAGAACGCGTGCAGCATTGTTAGCGCTACTGTAAAAACAACCAATTTCGCCATCGCACTTTAGCCGATTCCGCCAACGCAATTTCCCCGATCACGCCAACGCATTTTCACCATTTCCACCAACGCCGGGGCTTACGCTTCGACCGACAAGCGAACGA
>DBGBJN010000011.1:0-3328 GCA_048449885.1 Collinsella sp. | reverse complement strand
TTTCGCACGGACGCTGGTTGACGACTTTGGCGTCGAGATCATCTCTACGGGCGGCACGGCTCGTGCCATCGAGGACGCGGGCGTTCCCGTAACCCCCATCGAGGAGTTCACGGGCTATCCCGAGATGATGGACGGCCGCGTTAAGACCCTGCACCCCAAGGTTCATGGCGCGCTGCTGGCCCGCCGCGATTCCGAGCAGCACATGCAGGAGGCGGCTCAGCACGGCATTAAGCTGATCGACCTGGTCGTCGTCAACCTGTACGAGTTCGAGAAGACCGTCGCCAACCCCGAGGTCACCTTCGCGGACGCCATCGAGCACATCGACATCGGTGGCCCCTCCATGCTGCGCTCTGCCGCCAAGAACGCCACGAGCGTTACCGTCATTTCCGATCCGGCCGACTATGATGCCGTCCTGGCCGAGATGCACGAGACCGGTGGCTGCACCACGCTTTCCACCCGTCGTCGCCTGCAGGTGAAGGTCTACCAGACCACCGCCGCCTACGACACGGCCATCTCCCGCTGGCTCGCCGCCCAGGCAAGCGACGTGGCGGACACCTCTGCCAAGCTCGAGATTTCGCTGGAGAAGGTCGACGACCTGCGCTATGGCGAGAACCCGCAGCAGAAAGCCACAGTCTATCGCTTTGCCGAGGGCTGCGAGAACACCGCGAGCTCGCAGTTCCCGCTCGTGGGCTCCGAGCAGATCCAGGGCAAGCCGCTCAGCTACAACAACTATCTGGACGCCGACGCCGCCTGGAACCTGGTCCGCGAGTTCGACGAGCCGGCCTGCGTGATTCTCAAGCACCAGAATCCCTGCGGTTCCGCCGTTGCCGAGGACATCACGGCTGCCTACGACCGCGCTTTTGCCTGCGATCCCAAGAGCGCCTTCGGCGGCATCATCGCCTGCAACCGCGAGGTTCCCTATGAGCTGGTTGAGCACTTTGCCGATCAGAACAAGCAGTTCGTCGAGGTCATCATCGCCCCGAGCTACACTGCCGAGGCGCTCGAGCGCATGGCCAAGCGCCCCAACCTGCGCGTGCTGGCTACCGGCGGCGTGGACCACGGCGCCCAGGTTGAGCTGCGCTCCGTCGACGGCGGCATGCTGGTGCAGGAGGTCGACCACGTGACCGAGGACCCCGCGACCTTTACGTTCCCCACCGACCGCAAGCCCACCGACGCCGAGATGGCCGAGCTCGAGTTTGCCTGGAAGGTCTGCAAGGGCGTTAAGTCCAACGCCATCCTGGTCTCCAAGGGCAAGGCCGGCATTGGCATGGGCCCGGGTCAGCCCAACCGCGTGGATTCTGCGCTGCTGGCCTGCGAGCGTGCCGAGGACTTCTGCGAGCGCGAGGGCGTGGAGAAGGGCGGCTTTGCCTGCGCAAGCGACGCATTCTTCCCGTTCCGCGACAACGTCGACGTGCTTGCCGCGCACGGCGTGACCTGCATCATTCAGCCCGGCGGCTCCAAGCGCGACGACGAGAGCATCCAGGCCTGCAACGAGCATGGCATCGCAATGGTCTTTACGGGCGCCCGCCACTTCCGCCACTAAGTTCCGCCCTGGGACAAAATAATCTCCGCAAAAGACGGTCGCTCCGTTTGGAGGGCCGTCTTTTTGGTATAAGAGGACGGAATGACTAACACGAAAGGTACAACCATGCCCCAGATTGATGATGCCGAGCTGTTTGGCAATGCCGAGGATCAGCGTGCGTATGAGGACTTTTGCGCCAATCAAGAGGCGGTCGAGAAGTTCACGCTCGACAAGCCCGCGCTCATCTGCCGTTGGCGTATGTCCAACAAAAAGGTGCCCATGCTCAACCGTCACATCCGCGCGCTGTCCGAGCGTCTGGTGCAGGGCGAGCCACTTACCCATAACATGCTCAGTTGGGCCAAGCAGCACGTTGAGTGGTCACTTGCCGAGGGCGACTACACCGCACGCGACGGCGTGCTCATGCTGGTGATCGACGTTAACGGCAATGCCGCCATGACGGTGGGGGAGTACGAGCCGCTGGCCGACACGTCGGCCAAGGCGCTGCGTGCCCGTTCTGCCGAGGCTCGCTCCGAAGCCGACGAGACCGGCGTGGCGCCCGAGCTGCTCGCCGCCGTCAACAACGGCGAGCTTGCCTTTGTGGCGCCGGCGGACGAGTGTCTGTGCGGCACGGCGACGCTCATTGAGCAGCTGGCCCAGACCAAGGGCATCCCGGTCACGCGCGTAGACATTCCCGCGCAGCTTAAGGGCGCCCTGTTCCTGGTGAGCGACGAACACGGCGTGGTCCCCGCAACCGAGACGGACGCCGCCGAGGCCGACGCCGCCACGGTCGCCTTCTTCGCCGACGGCTACGAAAAGCTTCGCGCCCGCCGCTAAATGATGTTTCTGGGACGGGGATTAAAAACTCATTTAATTCCCGTGCCCGTTGCGAGCGAGGGGCAAGCCCCTGCCGCTCGCGAACAGTTCTGTCACCTTGGTGACGCGCAAGGCGCGCACCTGCGGCTCCGCAGCCATAATGGTGGCAAGACAACCAAGGGGGGAGCGGAATCCATGGCGCTGATCTATATCGTTGAGGACGACGAGCCCATTCGTCGTGAGCTTGTCGACATCCTTGCCCGCGCCGGGTTTGAAATCGAGGCCTGCGAATCGTTTGAGCATGTCTCGCGCGATATTCTCGCCGCCGCGCCCGACCTAGTGCTGCTCGACCTCACGCTTCCCGTCAAGGACGGCCAGCACATCTGCCACGAGGTTCGCCGCGAATCCGAGGTTCCCATCATCGTCCTCACGTCGCGCACGACCGAGATCGACGAGGTCATGGCCATGACGCTCGGCGCGGACGACTTTGTTCCCAAGCCCTACAGCGCCCGTGTGCTCGTGGCGCGCATCAATGCCTTGCTGCGTCGCACCGCGGCGGCAGGCGAGCGCAGCACGCTCGTCCACAAGGGGCTGGAGCTCGACCTCGCCCGCTCCATGGTCACCAATACGGCAACCGGCGACAGTACCGAGCTCACCAAAAACGAGCTGCGTATCCTCTCGCTGCTCTTGGGTCGCGCGGGCAAGATCGTCTCGCGTCCGGCCATCATGCAGGATCTGTGGGACTCCGACGCCTTCGTGGACGACAACACGCTTACCGTTAACATCAACCGCCTGCGCACCACGCTCGAAAAAATCGGCATCAAGGGGTATTTGACCACGCATCGCGGCCAAGGCTATTCGGTCTAGGGGCCGGCTATGTCGTTTGCCAAGTTCTTTAAAGACGCGCTGCTTCCCGTCGCCGTGTGGACGTGCGGCGTGCTGCTGAGCTGCTTTGTGCTGACGGTCGCCGGCGCACCCGTTTCTATCGTGGTC
>DBGBJN010000010.1:0-6691 GCA_048449885.1 Collinsella sp. | reverse complement strand
CGGCGGCGCAGCGGGGTATTCGCGAGGTACGGCACGGAGTGAGCGGAGCGAAAGCGCTTGAGCTCCTCGGCGGGGTATTCGAGCTTTGCCATGGCGAGCATCGCGGTGTGGCGGACACCGGCGGGGTCGTTGGGCGCAAAGTCCAGGCTGCGGTTTGCGGCTTCGAGCGACATGCGATAGCGGCCGCTAATGAGGGCGCGCGATGCCAAGGCGGCAAGCCAGCGCAGATAGGGGCGGCGCGTAAGGTCGCCTGCGGCCTCGCGCTCGTAGGGGTCCTGCGCCGAGGCGATCTTGAGCGCCAGATCGTGCTCCACCTTGTCGCACTTGGACACCAGATACTGCACGTATTCCTCGTTGGATTCGGCGGTGAGCGCCGTCAGCATGCGCTGGGCATCCCAGTTGGCCGGATCGAGTGCGGCTGCCTCGCGGAGCATGTTCTCGGCAGCTGCCTCTTCCTGCTCTGCCTGGGTATCGTCAGGGATAAAGGGAATGCGGTAATCGACGGCCTCGACCACCTTGGCAATGAGGTGCCCGGCGCGGTCGCGGTCGTGCACGATGAGCGGTGCGGGGTTGCGGGTGAATTGTTCCATCAGACGCTCTACGGCGGCAGCGTCGGTGAGCGGGATATTGTCGCGGCGCAAGGCCTCAAGAACGAGGCGATGGCAATCCTCTTGAATGGGATCGAATGCCATGGGGCCTCCTTTGCTGCGGTTAGGGTTCAAATGTTTCTATATAAGGTTCTAGTTTACCCGCATGTGGCACACCGGGGGTGCCGCACTTGGACTTGCACCTTTGCACCACGAAGACGGATGTCGCACAAATGTCGGCACCCTGGACGACCGAGTGGTATCACGGTGCCGCAAACGGTCGATTTTTGGCGGCGAACGGTGCATATTTTGGAGGGGCACAGTCCTGCCCAGGATATGTAGTCAACCTTGATAAAACGTTTGCCCAGCTTGGGAGTATGAATGCCGCACAAGGGTCTTCAGGGATAGAAAAAACGTTTCATCATTGGCGGCTTTAGGTGAATAACTGACCAACCAGAACGGTAAAATAGTGTTTGTCTGAGCGTTGAGACGTTTAGACATCGCGCATTGTCATCGCCGGCAACGCGCAAACCGGTCCTAACGGAGCCAATTGGGTGCTCCGTTATATACGCAAGTCTAAGAGGGGCTTGTTTAGGAGGCACAGTATGGGACGTTTTACCAATCCTCGCGATCTGTACTTTGGTGAGGGCGCTCGCCACGAGGTGAAGAACCTCAAGGGCAAGAAGGCCATCATCGTTTCTGGCGGCAGCTCTATGCGCCGCGGCGGGTTCCTGCAGGACGTCGAGAACGACCTTAAGGAAGGCGGTTTCGAGGTCAAGCTGTTCGAGGGCGTCGAGTCCGACCCGTCCATCGAGACGGTCATGAAGGGCGCCGAGGCCATGCGCGAGTTCGAGCCCGACTGGATTATCGCCATCGGTGGCGGCTCGCCCATCGATGCCGCTAAGGCCATGTGGGTCTTCTACGAGTATCCCGAGGAGTCCTTCGATAACATCATCCAGCCGTTCAGCTTCCCCGAGCTGCGTCAGAAGGCTCATTTCTGCGCCATCTCCTCTACCTCCGGCACCGCTACCGAGGTCACCGCGTTCTCCGTCATTACCGACTACGCTAAGGGCATCAAGTACCCGCTGGCCGACTTCAACATCACCCCTGATGTCGCCATCGTCGACCCCGAGCTCACCTACACCATGCCCGCCAAGCTGTGCGCTCACACCGGCATGGATGCTCTGACCCACTGCATGGAGGCCTACGTTTCCACCTGCGCCTCTATGTTCACCGACGCCAACGCTCTGCACGGCATCCGCGAGATCGTCGAGTGGCTGCCCAAGTCCTATGCTGGCGACCATGAGGCCCGTCAGCACATGCACGAGGCTCAGTGCATCGCCGGTATCGCCTTCTCCTCGGGCCTGCTCGGCATCGTTCACTCCATGGCTCACAAGACCGGTGCTGCCTTCGAGAACGGCCACATCATCCACGGTGCCGCTAACGCCATGTACCTGGGCAAGGTCATCCAGTGGAACTCCAAGGACCCGCGTGCTGCTGAGCGTTACGCTTACGTGGCCAAGGAGATCCTGCACCTTCCCGGCGAGACCAACGAGGAGCTCATCGCTGCGCTCGTCCAGAAGATTCGCGACCTCAACGACCAGCTCAACATTCCGCAGTCCATCAAGGATTACGCGAATGGTGGCGTGAAGGTCGACGCCGAGAACCCGCAGATGGTCTCCGAGGAGGAGTTCCTCGCCAAGCTGCCCGAGATCGCCGCGAACGCCGAGCAGGACGCCTGCACGCCCGAGAACCCGCGTGAGACCAAGGCTGCCGACTTCGAGAAGATCCTCAAGGCCTGCTACTACGACACCGACATCGATTTCTAATCGACTCTTGTTATCGTAATGAGGGGCTCCGCACGTATCCGTACGGAGCCCCTTTCTTTTTTAGAGAATGGGATAGTTATGGCTGCAATTTTCAATAGCCCCAGCAAGTACATCCAGGGCCCGGACGAGCTGGCCAAGCTCGGCTCTTATGTTGAGCCGCTTGGCGCTAAGGCCCTCGTCATCGTGACGCCTTCGGGCAAGAAGCGCGTCGGTGCCAAGATCGAGGGCGGCTTTGCCGAGGCTAAGGCCGAGCTGCTGTTTGAGGACTTTAACGGCGAGTGCTCCAAGGGCGAGGTTGATCGCCTGGTTGCGCTCGCTCGCGACAACGGTTGCGACATCATCGTCGGCGTCGGTGGCGGCAAGATCCTCGACACCGCGAAGGCCGTCGCCTATTACCTGGAGTCCCCGGTTATCATTTGCCCCACCATCGCCTCGACCGATGCACCGTGCTCGGCACTTTCGGTGCTCTACACCGACGACGGTCAGTTCGATAAGTACCTGTTCCTTAAGGCAAACCCCAACATTGTCCTGATGGATACGACGGTTATCGCGGCGAGCCCGGTGCGCCTGACGGTTTCCGGTATGGGCGATGCGCTCGCAACCTACTTTGAGGCCCAGGCGACGCATGATGCCGACGGTGGCACTTGCGCCGGCGGCAAGGGCGGAATGGCCGGCCTGGCGCTCGCCAAGCTCTGCTATGAGACGCTTATGGCCGATGGCGTCAAGGCCAAGGTCGCGCTGGAGAAGGGTGCGCTCACGCCTGCCGTCGAGCATATCATCGAGGCCAATACGCTGCTTTCGGGCATTGGCTTTGAGAGCTCGGGCCTTGCCGCTGCTCATGCCATCCACAATGGCCTGACGATGCTGCCCGAGTGCCACGGCATGTATCACGGCGAGAAGGTCGCCTTTGGCACCATCGTCCAGCTGGTACTCGAGGATGCTCCGACTGAGAAACTCGAGGAAGTCTTGGGCTTCTGCATTGAGTTGGGCCTGCCGGTCACGATGAAGGAACTTGGCGTTGCCGAGCTTACGCGCGAGCAGGCCATGATTGTTGCCGAGGCCGCCTGCGCGCCCGATGACACCATGTGCAACATGCCGTTTGAGGTGACGCCCGAGATGGTCGCCAACGCCATCCTGGGTGCCGACGCGCTGGGCCACTACTATCTCATGGATGAGTAAACTAAGCTAAGGAAGGGGCAAAGCCAACAGATGGCTTTGCCCCTTTTTGCTATGGTGCAAAGGGGTCAGGTTACTTTGCACCAATCGGTGTTTGATGAAGGGCGGATTCTCGTATGGCGCTTCCCATGGTATATGGCGGTCCCGGCCGGTATGTTCAGGGGCCGGGCGAACTTTCGCGTCAGGGCAGGTATTTGTCATGGTTGGGCTGCGCTGCCTATGTCTTGTTTGACCAGGGCACCGAGGATCGGCTGTGCAGGCAGATCGTCGATGGATTTCTGGACGAAGATCTAAGCGAGCCGTTCTTTAAGATTTATAACGGTCCGTGTACGGAAGAGGCCGTTGTCGGAATGGCTCAGGAAGCCCAGGCCGAGTATTGCGACATGGTGGTGGGCATTGGCGGCGGCAAGATGCTCGATATCGCCAAGGCCGTTGCGTTTTATGCCGAGTTGCCGTTGTGCGTATGCCCCACGGCGGCTTCGATGGACGGTCCGTGCAGCGCGATTTCCGATGCCGATCTGCAGGGTTTTGCAAATGCGGTCTTTAGAAACGAGCGCAATATGGCTAACGAACAGGCTAAGGTGACCAAACAAAAACTCGTGCAGCTCATGCGCGAGGCATAGTTTGGCGCTTGATCGACCTTGTGCAATCGAGGCGGCGATAGGCCATAGACTATTTGCCTCAAAGGTGCTCCGCGTGTAATTTACCCGAGGCGTGGGCCGATAGCGTATCATTATCTCTTGCATGTTTGCACTGCTCAGGGAGGGGCCGCGCATGGCGCAGGAACACGATCTGTTTGATGACATTATCGAGATCAGCAAGGGTTTCGACTTTCTTAAAAACCCGCTTGGCGGTGTGACCGATGCACTCGATCCGTCGGCGCCGCAGTGGAATCCTGCCGACTACAAGGAGCGCCCGCGCGGCAACACCATTCCGTGCCTGACCTGCAAAAACGAAAAGAGCGGCTGCACCGCGTGCATGGACGTGTGCCCGGTCAACGCTATCGAGGTCGAGGAAGACGCCATCGAGATCCTCGACTCCTGTCGCAAGTGCGGCCTGTGCGCCGCTGCCTGTCCGACCGAGGCGATCATCTCGCCGCGCCT
This sequence comes from Collinsella sp., assembly GCA_048449885.1. GTDB lineage: Bacteria > Actinomycetota > Coriobacteriia > Coriobacteriales > Coriobacteriaceae > Collinsella. The sequence continues at coordinate 1,996 of DBGBJN010000010.1, read as the reverse complement.
GGCGCCCAAAAACCTGTATGACGATATCGTCTCTGCAGCTACGAGCCACGAGACCGCCTACGTCACCTGCACGCGCGCCCTCAAGCGCATGCCGCGCGAGAACGAGGTCGTCGTCGCCTGCGTGGGCGATATTACGGCCGAGACCTGGTTCTCGGTACTGGCGGACTATCCCAACGTGAGTGTGTACCTGCCGTTGGGCGTGTGCGATAAATGCCGCAACACCGGCGGTGAGGACATTCTGGGCGAGGCAATCGCTACCGCCGAGGAGTGGTCTGGCACGGGTATGGGCCTGGAGGTCGACCCCAAGAGCCTCAAGTGCCATAAGCTTCGCGAGTACGAGCGCAAGGAGTACATGGAAAAGATTGCCCGCACGACGGGCCTGACGGTGACCAAGCTCAATCCGGCGACGGCGGCGCTGGCCTCGGTGACGCAAAAGCTCAAGGCCCATCGCCATCAGATTACCCAGCTGGAGCGCACGCTCAACACCATGTGCGGCACCACGACGACCAAGCGTCGCCGTTCGCTCACGCACGGGCGGCAGCTGGTGCTCTCGACGCTGCAAAACCACCCCGAGCTTGCCCAGAACATGCAGGTGAGTACGCCGGAGTGCGATTTTGACAAGTGCACGTCGTGCGGCGAGTGCGTCAATGTGTGCCCCACGTTCGCCTGCGATTTGGTGGGAAGCGGCCGCTTTGCGTTGGAGTCCACGTATTGCTTGGGCTGTGGTGCCTGCGTCAAAGTTTGTCCCGAACATGCGCTCAAGCTGGTTGAGCATGATGCATCCAACTTGGTCGTCGTCGACCCCGAGGCCGAGGAAAAGGCCGCTCAGAAGGCGAAGGCTCACGAAGAAGCTGAGAAGGTCAAGGCCGAGGCAAAGGCCAAGCTCGACAAGATGCTCGATCAGGTGGAGAAGCTCGCGGACTAGCTAAAAGAGCGTAAATGATGGCCGGAGGGACAGGTACTGCCCCGCCGGCCAAAAAAGTTGCGGTGGAATAGTTCCTGTTTTGCCCTTAAGCTGGCCGTTCTAGGAACTATTCCACCGCAACTAATAAATGGTTAGTTCATGCTGCTTTGGTGGCCGGTTCGACCGGTGCCGTTGCGCGTCACGGTTTCATGGAGTAAAAAGAACCCGGGGACCTGTTTGGTCTCGGTGTATTCCATAAGGATGCCGTCGGCGTTGTAGGTCTGCCCGCGTATAACGGCGAGTGCGTTAAAGTCGTCGAGATCGAGCACGCGCGTATCCTCGGGCGTGGGATGCTCGATCGTTACATCGCGTTTGCCCGTGGCAATTTTAATGCCAAGATCTTCTTCGAGGTAACGATAGATCGAGTCGTTGACAATCTCGGGTGTCAGCCCCGGTACTTGTGAGCTTAGGTAATAGGAGTCGTCGGAGCACACGGCTTGTCCGTCTGCATAACGGATGCGTTTGGCGCGTGTGAGCTCACAGCCTTCGGGAAACCCGGTAATCTTGGAGAGCGCCTTGCTGCAGATGAGGAGCTCAAAGACGGTGGTGACAGTCTTGAGCTCAAAGCCTCGGTTGACCGCGATTTCCTTAAAGGTCTCGAGTCCGCCGCCACCACGACTCTTCTCGTCACTGATGTTGCGAATGACGCGCATGCCTTTGCCTTGCTGGGGGAGCACGTAACCATCTGCCGCAAGCATCGAGATGGCGCGACGGACCGTCATGCGCGAACAGTCAAACAGCTGCGTGAGCTCGGTCTCCGAAGGCAGATAACTCTGATAGGCGTATGTGCCGTCGTCAATCGACTGCTTCACGTTGTCATAAATAGTTTGGAAGATGGCTCGCGCCATGACGGTCTCCTAGAGCTGAGTGCGCGAGCGGTGGATGAGGACCGCTCGCGCAGGTGTCGATCGATTTACTTGCTGGGGTCGATTATATATTTACCCATGGCACGCAGAGCTGGGTCTGACAGGATGGCGCCGAGTTCGTCGAGGGAAGCCACCTTGGCGACCATCGAGGATACGTCGAGCCTGC
>DBGBJN010000009.1:0-2187 GCA_048449885.1 Collinsella sp. | reverse complement strand
CGCCCGGCTGCGCTCTCACCATATGCGAAGGAGTCCCATGGCATCCAAATACTCCATGAACGACCGTCCCAGCTGGCCTCGCCGCGCCATCGTTACCGCCGGCGAGCCCTACGGCAACAAGGGCCTTCACTTTGGCCACGTCGGCGGCGTCTTTGTCCCGGCCGACTTCTTCGCCCGCTTCCTGCGCGACCGTCTGGGCCGCGAGAACGTCATCTTCACCTCGGGCACCGACTGCTATGGCTCGCCCATCATGGAGAGCTACCGCAAGCTCAAGGAGAACGAGGGCTACGACAAGTCCATTAACGAGTACGTCGAGTCCAATCACTCCCGCCAAGCAGCGACCCTCAACAACTACAACATCAGCTGCGATATCTACGGCGGCTCGGGCCTTGAGCCGGCTGCGCAGATTCACAACGAGGTGACCGCCGAGATTATCGAGCGTCTGCACGAACAGGGCACCATCTCCAAGCGCTCCACGCTGCAGTTCTACGACGCCAAGGCCGGCACGTTCCTCAACGGCCGCCAGGTCATCGGCCGCTGCCCCATCCAAGGTTGCAAATCCGAAAAGGCTTATGCCGACGAGTGCGACCTGGGTCACCAGTTTGAGCCCGAGGAACTCATCGCACCCAAGAGCCAGCTCACCGGCGAAGTGCCCGAGCTGCGCCCGGTCGACAACCTCTACTTCGACCTGCCGGCCTACCTCGACTTTATGAAGACCTATACCGCCAAGCTCGCCCAGAACCCGCAGGTTCGCTCCGTGGTCTCCAAGACCATGGAGGAGTGGCTGCTGCCGGCTCAGCTCTACATCCAGAACAAGTTCCGCGAGGCCTTCGACGCCGTCGAGGACCAGCTGCCCGAGCACACCGTACTGGAGCCCGAGGGCAACAAGAGCAGCTTTACCGTCACCTTCCCCAGCTGGAAGGAACGCGACGACGCCCACGCGGTGCTCGCCAACGGCGGCGTGCGCTTCCGCAGCGGCAAGGCGCTCGTGCCCTTCCGTATCACCGGCAACATCGACTGGGGCGTTCCGGTGCCCGAGGTCGACGGCGTGAACGACGTCACCTGCTGGTGCTGGCCCGAGAGCCTGTGGGCGCCCATCAGCTATACGCGCACCGTGCTCGCGCGCGACGCCCGCGCCGCCGGCGTGACCGAGGGTGTCGCCGCCCAGGATGCCGCCCTCATGGGCGAGCCCGCTGCCGACTCCACGCAGGTCCCCGCGCCCACCTACCAGCACAGCTCGCTCGACTGGCGCGACTGGTGGTGCTCGGATGACGCACAGATCTACCAGTTCATCGGTCAGGACAACATCTACTTCTACTGCATCGCGCAGACCGCCATGTGGGAGGCCCTGGGCTGGGACCTTACTCAGAGCACCGTCAGCGCCTGCTACCACCTGCTCTACATGGGCAAAAAGGCAAGCTCGTCCTCGCAGACGCCTCCCCCGCCGGCAGACGACCTGCTCAACCACTACACCTGCGAGCAGATGCGTGCGCACTGGCTGTCGCTCGGCCTGTCCGAGAAGCCGGTGAGCTTTAGCCCCAAGGCATACGATACCCGCGTGACCGGCAAGGACAAGGACGGCAACGAGGTGCGCGCCTGCGACGACAAGCGCGTCATCGATCCGGCCCTCAAGGAGAGCGCCCTTTTGACCGGCGTCTTCAACCGCCTGGCCCGCAGCTGCTTCTACGGCGTCGCCGTCAAGGAAGGCGACGAGAGCCCCTATCGCAACGGCTGCATCCCCGCCGGTGCCGCCTCCGCCACCGTGGTCGAAGCCGCCCAGCAGGCAGTCCTCGCCTTTGAGCAGGCCATGTACAAGTTTGAGACGCACCGCGCGCTCGCCGTGTGCGACGACTACCTGCGTGCCGCCAACAAGCGCTGGAGCGACGCCTCCAAGGCCGCCAACAAGCTCGAGGGCGAGCCGGCAAACGCCGCCATGACGCAGGCCCTGGTCGACGCCTTTACCGAGCTGCGCGTGGCGACCGTGCTCATGCACGGCATCGTCCCGGCCGGCTGCGAGCTCATCTGCGAGTACTTCGACGTCGATCCGGTCGCCTTCTTTAGCTGGGATAACATCTTTGCCTCCACGGACGAGTTTATGGAGAGCCTGGGCGAGAAGCCCGGCGAGCACCGCGTGAAGCCGCTGCCCCCGCGCTTCGACTTCTTCAGCAAGCACGAGAGCCAGTACTA
>DBGBJN010000008.1:0-6497 GCA_048449885.1 Collinsella sp. | reverse complement strand
GTAACGTTAAAGTTGAACTCTATGGTTTCTCAACAATTCATCATAACTGCAGGTCAAAGCCAAAGCCTCAAGTTCAACTTGACCCTTTGGAACCTTTAAGGTTCAAGTTGAGGTCGAAAGCAGTAGTAGAATACCGTTCGAACCATAACCTACGATTGATTGCAGAGGGACTGGATGCAGCATTCGAATCATCGCACCGCAGCGCTCATTGCGTCGAAGCCGGCTCGTATCATCACGAGCGCCGTGCTCGCCGTTGCGCTGACGGCCACGCCGATGCTCTCCCCCGTTGCGGCGTATGCCGCCTCGCAGGCAACGCAGGACCAGCTTTCCGCAGCCCAGCAGAAGATCGAAGCCGCCACGAGCGCCTACAACGACGCCCGCACCAAACTCGATGACCTGCAAAAGCAGATTGACTCCAATGAGGCAAGCATCGAGGAAATCGAGGCCAAGCTTCCCGAGCAGCAGGCCAAGGCAAGCTCCGCCATGCGCGATCTGTACAAGTATCAGAAGGGCACCAATCCCATCGTGAGCTTCCTGGTCAACGCACAGAGCCTGGGTGAGTTCATCACGACCTGCAAATACACCAACCAGATCACGAGCTCGAGCGTCGACGAGATCGAACAGCTCAATAACATGCAAACCGAACTCGAGCAGAACAAGGCTGAGCTCCAGCAGGCCAAGTCTCAGCTTGAGGCAGAGCAGAAAAACGCCGAGGATGCGCTGGCGCAGGCCCAGCAGCTCCGCAGCGAGGCACAGGCAAAAGCCGAGCAGGAAAATGCCGCCGAGCTTGCCAAGCTTGAGGCCGATAAGGCCGCTGCCGCCGAGAAGCTCTCGGGCGAGGGCGTAAGCGGCAGCAATTCCAGCAGCCAGGCCACCAACACCAACACCACCATCGACACCACGGTGAACAACGCCAATACCGGTAGCTCCGATTACGATTCGTTCATTAATGAGTGGACGAGCCGCATTGACAATTATCTCGCCGGCTCCCCCATGGCAGGCCAGGGGTATAACTTTGCCGTCGCCGCTTGGAATACCGGTGTCGACCCCCGTTGGTCCCCCGCCATCGCCTGCATCGAGAGCACCAAGGGTGCTTATTGCGCCAATTCTTACAACGCCTGGGGCTGGAGTGCACGTGGCGGCGGTTGGCGCAGCTTTGGCAGCTGGAGCGAGGGCATCTCCGCTCACGTTGCCTATCTGGGCGCCAACTACGGCTCCACCCTTACCCCGGCAGCGGCCAAAAAGTACTGCCCGCCCACGTGGCAGGACTGGTACAACAAAGTCGCCGCCCAGATGAACCGCATCTAAGTGCAACTGCAAAGGGCCCCAATGGGGCCCTTTTTCTTTTAGGTAGCGGAGGTATCGACGACGCCGGTCGCATTGGCAACCGCGACTATGACGATCATGCATAGGAGCAGCACACCCAATGCCTTGAGCCAGAGTTTCGCGAGTTTCTTGCCGCGATAGCTGTCGAGCAATGCGAATCGCCGACGAAGACGGCGCTTATCGAGCAGCGCAAAATGCATAAGCACCATAAGGCCATCGACAAAGAAAAAATACTCGATTATGAGAAGCCACGTCGGGTAGCTTTGGTTTGCTCCGGTGGGATGAAAGACGGCAAAGTGACTTCCGGCAAAGAACACAAGCAGCGAGAAGAAGACGAGCGTATTCCAAATGCGCCCCAGAGACTCCGGAACGCGAGAGAGCAGACCGCATGCAGTGGAGGCGGCAGGCCTAGGAAGCCCTGTGGGGTTCTGGAGCCCTTGGGGCGTCAACACCGTCTCCGAGGCCGGAGTACGGACAAGCACAGGCGCAGGAGGCCGCACGGGGCGACTTAGATCGTATGCCGCGCGCGTCGCCCGTCCCAACGCTTCCGCGCTCGCAAAACGCTTGGCCGGGTCGAGCGCCATCGACATGCAGACGGCATCGGTAAGTGGAGTGGGAATGCCGCATGCCTCACATTGCTCGCGCATGTCGAGCCCTGGTTTAGGGTCGACTCCCGTCAAGCAAAAGAACAACAGAGCCCCAAGTGCGTAGACATCGCTGCGCACACTCGTCTGCCCAAACCCATACTGCTCGGGCGGCGCATAGGGTCGCGTGCCAAACTTGACGGTGTCAGCATCGGCGCCATCGCGCCATACGCGCGCGATCCCCAGGTCGATAATCACCAGCGATGAAAATGTCAGGCCGTCATCAGGCGTATAGTTGGCACCTGTCACGATGATATTCGACGGCTTGAGGTCGCGATGGATCACCGGCGCCGACGTCTCCCCCACCATTGCAAAACCGGCATGGAGCTCGCCCACGGCATCGCATAGGGCAGGATGCAATTCACGCGCATAATCGGGGGTGGCTCCCAGACGGTCCACCAGCGCCCCGAGTGTCTCCCCTTCGATGTATTCCATAACCACGTTGAGCTCGTCGCCCACACGACGACAATCGACGATTCTGGGCAGGTGCTCAAAACGCCTGCCTGCCCGCTGAGCGGCAAACAGACGCTCGTATGCCCCGCCGATTTGAGCCGAAGCATCGATGCGTTTACGAACAAAGGGACCGAGCGAACCACCGCCGGTTCCTTCAAAGTACACGAGCTCGGTTGTTTCAACGGACGAGCGCTTAAGTACACGCTCCACGCGATAGCTGTCGTCGCGATCGAGCGACGCCAGGTGCTCGGCAAGCGCTGCGGTCAGCTCGTCATCGGAATATGTTGGGCTCTGAGTATCCATAGCCTCCATCATAGCGCAGGGCGCAGACACCCCATGGCATCTGCGCCCCGTTCGTTTGCATCGTTGTTCGGCAGCTCCGCCGGCTCAGATATCAGCCGCTAACTCACCGTCTCCTCGCCAAAGCGATACAGCTCCTCGTTGACCTTTTGGAGGCTGCACCCGCGATCGATGCAAAAGATGATAATCGCATCGCGGCGGTCCTTGCAGTTAAGGACGCTTACCCCGGCAGCCGTCAGCGCACGGTTGGTCTCTTTGAGCGTCAGCGCCATCGCAAAGGCAATCTGCAGCACCTTATTGCGGCTCGGATGCCGCGCACCGGTAAAGATCTGATAGCCAAAGGTCTCATTGAGATCGGCCATACGAACCACGCGCGAGCGCTCCAAGCCCTTTTCCTGTAGTAGCTGCTTCAGGTAGTCCGAAAGCGACGGGGCGGCAAAGTCGTGCTCTTTGATATAGTCATCGATGTTCGGCGCGTCGAGAAGCTCATTGAGCAACTCCTCGGTCAGCTTTTTATCGGGCATACGACTTCACCTCCCCCAGTGCATACAACATGCTAGAAACCGCTTACGTCCGAACGCTCCCAGCTAGCAACCTGGTCGGGAGACACCGTACCCAGCGCCTCGAACTTCCAAGAGCCGCCCGCCTTCAGATGATTGGTGTTTGCAAGAGCCGTTCCAACCTGGTTGCCATCGGCATCATACAGAACATATTCGATCTGAATGTAGCTCTTTTCCTTGTCCGTGTTATTGGTCAGCGTGCCCGTGATCTTATAGGCAAACTGATTGGAGGTGTCTTCAGCCTCGTCAGCAATGGTATACGGTTCTTGCGGTTCTTTTTGCTCCTCAGCCTGCTATGTCGCCTCGGCAGGCTTTGCCGAATCGCTCGCAGACGAATCGGTTGAATTGCCACCCATAGAGCCCACGGCACCGACAATAACCAGCACCACGATGACGCCTAGGACAATCTTGCCGATCGGCTTCTTTCCCTCTTTTGCCATTATTCATCCTTCCTACGATCCGGCTACCGTGCCGGTACACAGCACATCGTAGGAAGGATTGAACTTGAATTCATTAGCTGAGAGCTAAGGCTGCGGTAAACGACCAATGCAGTTATCCAAACGCCGAGCAAACGCACTGCGCGCGACCGTCTGCTGGCAGTGCATCAACCCACCGTGACGGATTCCCCGGTAAAGGCACTGATCATCAACAGGACAAAGAAAACAAGGTAGCTGGCACTCAGCAGGTACGCAATGATCAGAAAGACGACCCAGCCGACATTGGTTTTACCGTCGGCACGGCGTTGCTCGCGATTGCGGCAGAGCCAAATCGTCACGCCGATGGCAGTGATAAACAGCACGAGCGCCGCCGCGGCAAGCCCGGCAAGCGCAAACATCACGCCAACGCTCACAGCAATAACCGGAAGCAGCAGCAAACCGCAACCGCATCCACCCGGACTATATACGGCAGACTGTCGGCGTCGCCTCATCGCCGCGCCACCCCCATCATCTTTGAGCACTACAGTGCGATGGCCTGCTGAACAGAAACGATCTTGTCGAGTTCCGGTTCGATCCGCCTTTTCTCGGCCTCAAGGTCAAACGCCACCTGAGCGCGCAGCCAATAACCATCCGTCAGGCCAAAATAACGGCAAAGACGGAGGTCGGTGTCGGCCGTCACGCGACGTTTTCCCAAGACAATCTGCCCGATACGCTGAGCCGGAATCCCAGTCTCCTTAGCAAGGCGATATTGAGAAATGCCCATGGGAACAAGAAACTCCTCTTTGAGAAGCTCACCAGGAGTCACCGGCGACAGCAAATCGGCCGAAGCCTCATCACTTGTGATAATCGACGATTTCGACATTCCAAGCCATCTCCTGTCTCCACTCAAAACAGACCCGATAGCGCTCGTTAACACGGATGCTATATTGACCGGCACGATCGCCCTTCAAAGCTTCCAGGCGGTTGCCCGGTGGAACGCGAAGATCATCAAGTGAAGCACAAACCTGCAGTTGGCGAATCTTCCTCAACGCAACACGCTCAAAGGGCACGAACCTCCTGACCCGCACACCCATGGCAAAGCGTTCGGTATCCTCATCTTTATACGATGCAATCATAGTATCGCCTTACGTTAGTAACGTCAAACGTTTCTATAGACTTACATCTCTATTATATCGTACGTTTGTTCGTGTTTTCTAGAACAAATAGTCCTTCACGCCTTAGTCAAGCAAAAGCAATCGTTTATAGACATCGAGGCCTTTGAGTAGGATTTCCTCGTCGAAGAGCATGCTATCGGTATGCAGAGCGCTTGTGGCATAGGCGGGGCAGCCATCAGCGTCGCTCGGATTGTCTTGTCCCTCTGGCACGCCCGTGCCCAGCAAGAAGAACACGCCCGGCAGATGGCGTTGATAGAACGCGAAATCCTCGGCGATCAGCAGCGGCTCGTCCACGAGCTGCAATTCGGGCAGAGCGGGCGCGATTCGGGCAAACAACTCAGGATCGTTATCGACCGGTGGATAGCCCTCGGCAAAGTCGAGATCGTACGTACAGCCTGTTGCGGCACAGGCATCGTCCAGCACGCGGCGCACGCCTTCGCGCGCCCGGTCGAACATGTCGTCCGTAAACACACGCAGGCTGCCGGCAACATGGGCCTCCCCCGCCACCGCATTGCAGACGGTACCGGCCTGCAGCAGACCAAACTTGCCGATACAGGGCTCGTCGGTGCCCAGCTCGTCCATCAGTTCGCGCTCGGCAACCAAGAACTTGGCAGCCGCCAGCGCCGCATCGTGCGACTCCTCGACCGGAACGCCATAGGTCTTAGCGATATGGATGCTCGTCCCGTGAATATGAATGTGTGTCTCACTCGAACGCGCCAGCAACGGACCGGAGCAGCTCGCCAACGTGCCGGCGGGCAGATCGGGCCACACGTGGAAGCCGAAGATGCGATCCACCCCGTAGCGCTCGAACACGCCGCTCTCGCACACCGTCTTGGCACCACCAGTCGTCTCCTCGGCCGGCTGAAACACAAAGAGAACGTTGCGCCTAATGGCGCCCGGCTGCTCGCGAATCATACGGTCGACATACGTCGCGGCGGCAAGTGCCATGGCCATGTGTCCGTCATGTCCGCAAGCGTGCATCTTGCCGGGATGGATCGAGGCAAAGGCCGCTCCCGTCGCCTCCGCGATGGGCAGCGCATCCATATCGGCGCGAATCGCCGTGGCACGCGCGGCACCAACGCCAGCGTCGAAGAAAGCGCAGACGCAGCTGGGACACGGATGGGTCACCTCGCAAGCGAGCGGCGCCAACACGCCCTCGATATAGGCAATAGTCTGCGGAAGATCGAAATCGAGCTCCGGAATGCGATGGAGATCGCGGCGATAGCGACGGAGTTCTTGGAGCTCGGTCATAGAGAATCCCTTCGTGAGGCACATCTGTTGCAACTTATTGTGATACAGGATTGTGGCACACATGTTTCCAGCATATTGCTGCATTTTTTAAACGTTATATACGAATACTCTTGTTTGGTAAAGTGCAACGTGATAGGGTCTTTACCACTTGATAGAGGCGCGGGCACGAAGAGCCACGGGCGAGTCGGCAGACTTTGACCCCGTGGGGAGGCGAAACCCGCCGAACTGGGTTTTTCGGGCACGAACAACCTGGTGGGCCTGTGGGAAACACCCACAGGACTGTCTGCAGCAATGCGGGAGCGCTATCCGGACATTGGGTCCACGCTATGCGGATTCGATGCGCAGATGGCGCCGTCTGGATAGCGAGGTTTA
>DBGBJN010000007.1:0-6994 GCA_048449885.1 Collinsella sp. | reverse complement strand
GGCCGGTTACATGGCATTTTTGCGCGCTGCCCTTCATGAGCTGGCGCAGCCGCGCCTGACCGTTCCCGTGCTCGACGCTTCGGCCATCGGCATTTCGTTCGTCAAGCGTGATGTCGACACCGCGGGCCAGACGATGTTCCTGCTCAACGTGGGCGAGCTGCTCGAGGACTACACCCGCGCCATGAGCGAAAACGAGCTCATCAACTCGCTGCTCGATGTGCCCGACAAGGCGCAAAAGGTCGTCGGCGACACTGAGGTGAGCGTTGCCGCCACCGAGCTTGAGCCCGGCGACTTGGTCGCCGTGCGCACCGGCATGTCCATCTGCATTGACGGTGTGGTCGAACAGGGGAGCGCCATGGTCAACCAGGCGACCCTGACCGGCGAGCCGCTTGCCGTCGAGCGCAGCGCGGGCGACGATGTATTCGCCGGCACCGTCGTGGAAGACGGCAGTATCTTGGTGCGCGTGCGCGCCAACACGGCGCAGACCAAGCTGCGCTCGATCGTCTCACTTGTGCAGACGGCCGACTCGCTCAAGTCCGAGGGCCAGTCGCATATGGAGGACCTTGCCAACAAGATCGTCCCGTGGAACTTCCTGCTCGCGGGCCTGGTTGCGCTTACCACCCGCAGCCTCATCAAGACCTCGGCGGCGCTGATGGTCGACTACTCGTGCGCACTCAAGCTCACGGGTTCCGTCGCCGTCATGACTGCTATGAGCGATGCTGCCAAGATGGGCGTCATGGTCAAGGGCGCGAAGTACTTTGAGTCGTTTGCCAAGGCCGACACCATTGTGTTTGATAAAACCGGTACGCTCACCGAGGCGCAGCCGCGCCTTGCCTGCGTGCTCACGACCGACGGCTGGAGCGAGGACGAGATCCTGCGCCTTTCCGCTTGCCTGGAGGAGCATTTTCCACATCCGGTGGCGCGTGCCGTGGTAAATGCGGCACGTGAGCGCGGACTCGAGCACCGCGAGCGCCATGCTGCGGTCGAGTACATTGTGGCGCACGGCATCGCTTCGTCCATCGAAGGACGTCGCGCCATCATCGGCTCCGCGCACTTTGTATTTGAGGACGAGGGCGCGCAGCTCGATTCCGACATCAAGGAACGCATTGAGTCCCAGATGCAGGGTCTGTCGCCGCTGTATCTGGCGGTCGACGGCACCGTTGTGGGCGTGCTCGGTATCGAGGACCCGCTTAAGCCCGGGGTCCGCGAGGCCATCGCCGACCTGCACGCGTTGGGCGTTAAGCACGTGGTCATGCTCACGGGCGACTCGGAGCGCACGGCCGAGCGCATTGCTCGCGAGGCAGGTGTCGACGAGTTTAAGGCCGAGCTGCTGCCCGAGGACAAGTACGCGTATGTTGAGCGCATTAAGGGCGAGGGGCGCCACGTTGCCATGGTGGGCGACGGCGTCAACGATTCGCCGGCGCTCGGTTTGGCCGACGTGGGGCTGGCCATGGGCGGCGGAAGCGACATCGCCAAGGAGGTCGCCGATATCATCCTGACCGATACGGATCTGGCCGCAATCGTGCGCCTGCGCCGCATGAGTCAGGGGCTTATCGACCGTCTGACGAGTTCATATTCCAAGGTGATGCTCACCAACTCGGCGCTGTTGGCATTGGGTATTACCGGCATGATCACTCCGCAGACGTCGTCACTGCTGCACAACGGCTCAACGATCGCCTACAGCCTGGGCAACGCGAAGGCTTACCTGCGTTAGCAGACGTGTTCGCTCACGTTATCTGGCCTGCGCCTGGACGGCATCAGTGTCGTTCGGGCACAGGCCTTTTGCATTTGACCATGTGCTAGCTTCTATATATAGTGTTGCTAGCAGGGCTAGCAATTGAAGGGAGCGGGATCGACGTGGGTGCTGTTAGCAGCATGGCGCAGGTGAACGTTCGCGTGGATCGCCAGGTCAAGAACCGTGCCGAGGAAACGCTGCGGCTTTCGGGCAGATCACTGCCCGAGCTCATCAAAAAGGTGGTGGCCAAGGTCGCACAGGGTGGCGGGCAGTGTGAGGAAGTGCTTGCGGCCGTCGACGACCGGCAGCAGACCATCACGCACGATACTCCGTTCGCCGCATCATGGGCGGCGGCGGATCAGCTTTATGCGGACCTGGGCATCGCTACGTCGCCCGTATCCGACGATCGCGACTGGGACGCAATCTATTCCGAAGCCATGGATGAGCATTATCGCCAAAAGGGGATGATCCAGTGAGTGGGGCGCCTCTCAAGATCATGGTGGACACCAACGTATGGGTTGATTCGTTTTGCGTCGACCATGCCGAGTCGCTTGCCGCGCGTGCGTTTATTGGGCAGGCGGCGGAGACGGGGGCATTGCTGTTCTTTCCGGTGCATATCGCCAAGGACGTGCTGTACGTTGTGCAACACGAGCTCAAGCGCAGGGTTCTTGCCGAAAAAGGCTCGGTCGACGAAGCGTCGGCGCAAGCGATTGGCGAGGCGGCGCTGGCATTTGTTCGGAACATGAACGAAAACGCCACGGCCGTGGGCGCTGATGCATCCGATCTGTGGCTAGCCGACAAATATCTGACGCTCCATCGCGATTACGAGGACAACTTGGTGCTCGCTGCGTGCAAGCGCGCACAGGTCGATTACTTGGTGACTAACGATCGCAAGCTGCTCGAACATGCCGATCTTGCAGCAAAGACCCCGCGCCAAATGATGCCGATTCTTGCTTTAGCCGAACACGGCGGCGCGGCTATCGGTTGACGCGAACTGTTTGCGGGCCTCTTGGACGACGATGCGCCAAGGGACCCGCGTCTGCTATTTACAAAAGCTCGGCCTTAATGGCGGGACTTTCTGCGAGCTGCTCGGCTGCCTTTTCGTCGGAACCGTTTAGTGCTGCCAGGCTGCGGTAGACCCACTCGTTGACCTGGGTGTTCTTGACGCCTGCGGTCTGCATAAGGGCGCCTGCCTCGCGGATTGCTGCGAACAGATCGGCTTTGGGACCCGCGAGCTCGACCTCGATGCCGTGGTAGGCGGCCACGCCGCGGTTCTCGCTCACGTGGTCGATAAAGCCCTCGACGGTCTCAAGCTGCTGGGCGAGAGCTGCATCATCGTCAGCGTCCAGCGCGACGAGTGCGTTTGATACCGTGAGAGCGGGATGTCCGCAGGGGACAAAGCCTTCGATGACATCCATAGCTTCGGTAATGGTTGAGCCCAGGCCTGCGAGGGCATTGACGAGTTGCTGCTTGGTATCCATAACGGTCCTTTCGACGGTTCAATTTTGCTTGGCGAAAATATACGTGACGCGATCGGTAGCAAAAGTGCGAAGTGCGGCGCACATTGGGGTCTTCACAGCTCGTGCATAGAACAGCTGCCTGCCTTTAGAACGTGGTAAGATAGCTATCCACGAGCGGGGTTCACCCCGCGTGTTCCTTGAAAAGTCGACGGTTATCGGGTGTTTGCAGACCCGACACCATCCAGACTTTCCCGACATTCGGGGGCGACTGGTTTCGACACGATAGCTCTGAGAGAGGAAGCAAGCCGAGGTCTCCTCGCCTCGTTAAACAGGGGTACCGTCAAATTGAATTGACAACAACTCTTCTTTTGAGCCTATGGCTCTCGCTGCTTAATTTATAGCGGCGCGTCAACCCGGTGATTTCCCCGACACCGGCGCGACGTCATGTTAGGGGAATGCTCCTGCGCACGTAATCGGTATGGCGCAGGCTAAGACCGAACCGGTTAGGACGCCGCGAGCGTGTCGCTGCGCGCAAAGCGTCCGAGACAAAACCAGCGACTGAGCTTGGAGATGCCAATCAGGGGGCTTTCGTGGACCGGAGTTCGATTCTCCGCGCCTCCACCATAAGCAACAGACAGGTAGATATTCGTATCTACCTGTCTTTTTATTTCTAGTCCGTACCGCGGAGAATCGAACTCTATGCAGGGCGCGGGCGTAAAGAAAACGCGTAAGCGTTTTTAGCCCGCGGGCGAGGACGCCGGCAGGCGGCCGAAGCCGGTGCGTATTTGCGAAGCAAATACGCGGATTCTCCGCGCAAAGCTCCAACCCAAAACAGATGCGATGTTTATCGAATCTCAGCTGGCCTCGCCCAGCATCAACGGATCCCCCAAACCGCGGAGAATCGAACTCTGTGCAGGGCACGGGCGTAAAGAAAACGCCTTGGCAACGCAGACCGGGACGCGCTTTCCCAATGGCGGCCCAGGCGGAAAGTCCATCCCGGAATCCGCGCTCAGACTGGGACGTAGTTTCCGGATGGCGCCTCAAGCGGAAAGTACATCCCGGAATCTAAGCTCGGAATGGGATGCATTTTCCGGATGGCGCCTCAAGCGGAAACTGCGACCCGGAATCGAGCCGTAGAGTGGGACATGCTTTCCCAATGGCGGCCCAGGCGGAAAGTCCATCCCGGAATCCCGCCTCAAACTGGGGCACACTTTCCGCTTCACCTGCCGCCTTGAAAAACCCATGCGCTCGCCATCCCAAAACTGGGTAGAAGAAAGCCAAAACGCAATCGCAGGAGGTCAATATGACTGCAGAAGATAAGGCAAAGAACGCCGGCAAGGTCGCGCTCGTCTTGGAAGGTGGTAGTTTTCGCGGGCAATTTACCGCGGGCGTGCTCGATGTTCTCATGGAGGCTGGCGTCGAGATTCCGGCTGTCTACGGTGTATCGGCCGGCGCCCTCAACGGCGTGAACTACAAGTCGCACCAGATCGGCCGTGCCAACCGCATCAACCTGGCTTTCTGCAACGACAGCCGCTTCATGGGCGCCGCATCGTTTGCGTCTACGGGCTCTATTGTGGGTTACGACTTTATCTTCAACGATGTCCAGGACCGCCTGGATCCCTTTGACAATGAGACGTTCGACGCGAGCCCCATCGAGATGTACGTCGTCGCGACGGACATGCTTTTTGGAACCGCCACGTACCTCCCGGTCAAAAGCGCCGTGCTCGATCTCGACGCCGTACGCGCCTCGACGTCGCTGCCGCTGGTGACGCCGCCGGTCGAGATTGACGGGCACAAATACGTCGACGGTGGCGTAGCCGATTCGATCCCCATCGAGCACGTGCTGGAGGAGGCGGGCTTCGACCGTGCGGTCGTCATTGTCACGCAGGACCGCTCGTACGAGAAAAAGCCTTACGAGTTTATGCCTGCCGCGCGCGCCCGCTATGCCGACTACCCCTATCTGCTCGAGGGAATCGAGACGCGCCACGACCGCTACAACATACAACGCATGCACCTGTGGAAGTATGAGCGCGAGGGCCGTGCGTTGGTCGTCGCTCCGCAAAAGCCGGTCGAGGTTGGCCATGTCGAGCACGATCCGGCAAAGCTTTTGGACCTGTATATCCAGGGCCGTCAGGAGGCAAAGCGCCTGCTCGCGGAAATCCAAGAGTTCGTTGAGCGCTAACGGCGGCGAACCCTCAAAAAATGACAACAGCTAAAGAGCTGGAAAAATCACGGCTCGTGGATGACATGTGCAGAAACTCTGGTCGGAGCCAAAATACCTGTTGACTCGTACGGAGAGCGGGGTAATATGGACGGGTTACTTGCAGAGCCCCGTGAATCTCTGTAACAACACGTACTGTACATGGAGGAGTCTAAGTGATTTCGAAATCGACTCACTACGCCAAGCAGGGCGAGGTCCAGCGCAACTGGGTTCTCGTCGACGCCGATGGTGCTGTCCTGGGCCGTCTTGCCACCCAGATCGCAATGATCCTGCGCGGTAAGAACAAGCCCCAGTTCACGCCCAACAGCGACTGCGGCGACTTCGTTGTCGTCATCAACGCCGATAAGGTCCAGCTTACCGGTAACAAGGCCGACACGAAGACCTATTATCGCCACAGCGGCTACAACGGCGGCCTCAAGGCTGAGAGCTTCCGCCAGGCTATGGAGAAGCACCCGGAGAAGGTCATCGAGCGCGCCGTTCGCGGTATGCTGCCCAAGACCACCCTCGGCCGTGCCCAGATGACCAAGCTTAAGGTCTACGCTGGTGCCGAGCATCCGCATGCTGCCCAGAACCCCACGAAGATTGAGCTGGAGGCTTAAAGATGGCTGAGAACACCGTTGTCTACCAGGGTACCGGCCGTCGTAAGAACGCCGTCGCCCGCGTCCGTCTCGTCCCCGGCACCGGCAAGGTGACCATCAACAAGCGTGACGCCGAGCAGTATTTCGGCCGTCATCAGCTCGTTGAGAACGCCCTTGCTCCCTTCAAGGTGACCGACACCGCCGGTCAGTTCGACGTTATCGCTCTGTGCGATGGCGGCGGCATCTCCGGCCAGTCCGGCGCTCTGCGCCTGGGCATCGCTCGCGCTCTTCTGAACGCTGGCGACTACCGTGCTGACCTCAAGAAGGCCGGTTTCCTTACGCGCGATGCTCGCGTGGTCGAGCGCAAGAAGTACGGCCTCAAGAAGGCCCGCCGCGCTCCCCAGTTCTCCAAGCGCTAAGGTTTTATCTCCTTACGAGATACAATGTACAAGCGGGGCCTGCCGATTCCTCGGCGGGTCCCGCTTTTCTTTTTCGACTAGGGTGGGCGGTTGCATATCGCCTACTAGGGAAGGAGCGATCCTATGCCCCAGAACATCTTCGGTACCGATGGCGTCCGTGGCGTCGCCAACGCCGATCTTTCGTGCGACCTCGCGTTTCGTCTGGGTCGCGCGGCGACCAAGTTTCTTGGTCCGGACATCTGCATCGGCCGTGACACGCGCCTTTCGGGCACCATGCTCGAGAGTGCTCTGACCGCCGGCATTATGGCCGAGGGCGGCCGCCCGCATTGCTGCGGCGTTATCCCCACGCCCGCCGTGGCGCTGCTCACCGTCCAAAACGAGCTCGATGGCGGTATTGTCATCTCCGCTTCGCACAATCCGCCGGAGTTCAACGGCATCAAGTTCTTTAGCCGCAAGGGTATGAAGCTTCCCGATGCTGTCGAGGAAGAGATCAGCGCCTGGGTCATGTCCGAGGAAGCCATGGCTGCCGACACACTGCCGACCGGTGCCGGCGTGGGCCACATCATCAAGATGAAGGACGC
>DBGBJN010000006.1:0-9749 GCA_048449885.1 Collinsella sp. | reverse complement strand
TGTGATGGTGTTCACAGGCGGCGTTTTCAAACTTGTATGTGCTCTTACTCTTCCTTGGGCGCGGGGTGTTTGCAGACCACGCTCATGTAAATCATGCCGAGCACGGCAGCGGTGACCGAACCGGCAAGGATGGCGGCCTTGGCAGCCAGAACCTCAAACTGGGCCGTCGGGAAGGCGAGGCCGCTGATGAGAATCGACATGGTAAAGCCGATACCGCCCAGAATGCCCACACCGGCAATCATGTGCCAGTTGACATTGTGCGGCAGCTCACAGACCCTAAACTTAACCAGGGCAAACGTCATGCCAAAGATGCCGATCGGCTTGCCCAGCAGCATGCCAAAGTACACGCCGAGCGTCACCGGGTCGGTGAGCAGCGTGCTCATGTCCACGCCCACCAGGCGAACCTGTGCGTTCACGAACGCAAAGATCGGCAGAATCACAAAGTTGACCGGCGTGGAGATCAGACGCTCCATGCGGATGAGCGGCGGGGTCACGCGGTGCATGACGCGCTCGACCTTGGTGGTCGAGACGGTAAAGTCATGCTGGCCCAGGATGTGTGCCTCGTCGTCGTAGCGGTCATCGAGCAGCGGCAGGCACTCGCCCAACCAATCGGTGAGGCTATCGAGCTTAACGCCGCACTTGGCCGGGATGGTAAAGGCCAAGATGACGCCAGCAAGTGTGGCATGTACGCCGCTCTTGAACATGCAGAACCACAACAGCAGACCCAGTACCGAATACGGGGCAAGGCGGTAATGCTGCGTCTTGTTGAGCCACACGAGCGCGCAGGTCACAAGCGCGGCGGCGCCCAACCAAAACGGATTGGGGCTCTGACCGTAGAAGATGGCGATGGCGGCGATGGAGATGAGGTCGTCGGCGATGGCGAGCGTCGAGAAGAACACGCGCACGCCGTTGGGCACGCGATTGCCCAAAAGCGACAGCACGCCCAGCGCAAAGGCAATATCGGTTGCCATGGGGATGGCCCAACCGTTGTGGGCGCCGGCATGGTTAAAGATCAGGTAGATGCAGGCGGGAACGACGACGCCGCCCACGGCCGCCAGCATGGGAAGCATGGCCTGACGCGGATTCTTGAGCTCGCCGACCGTCATCTCGTACTTAAGCTCAATGCCCACCAGCAAAAAGAAAATCGCCATGAGGAAGTCGTTGACGAAAAGCTCAACGGTGAGACCGGCCGTAAGGTTGCCCAGACCCACATACAGCGGGGTCTCCAAAAAGTGATGGATGGCCTCATAGGCATCGGTGTTGGCGCAAACGACGGCGGCGATGGCGGCGAAGACCATGACGGCGGCGGAAATCGTGCCGTTCTCGGCGATGCGCTCCCAAATGTCGTGGCGCTCAAAACGCTTGCGCTCACGAACGTTGAACAGCTGCTCGGGTGCTGCCATGGGCGGCTCCTTTCACGGGAAGGCTCCCGTCTTAAAAAAGCACGGCCCGCCCAAGTGGCGGCGCCGCGCTCTAACGTATTACGCTTGCATCTAGCCTACCCTGCACGACAAGCGCACAAGCACGGCCGAAAAGCGGAACCACAGGTTGAACATTATTTGCTCAACGGCACGGGCACGCCCGTCCAAGAGACGACGCGGCGCCGTGCACAAAAAACGACCGGAGCGCGGGGTGTCCGCGATCCGGTCGTGGCATTTGGTCAACTAAACCTAGCAGGCGGCCATAATGGGGGCAGCGACCTGCTTCTTACGGGAGAGGACGCCCGGCATCCAGACGCCGTCGTGCTCGTCGGCAATGCCCAGGCCCTTCTGAGCGGCCTCGGTCTCGCCCTCGAGCAGGACCTGCGAGCCCTCCTCCATAATGTCGGTGATGCACAGAACAATGCCGTCAGCACCCTTCTCGGCGGCGTAGGCGCGCATGGCCTCGCGAATCTCGTCGATCATGCCGAGCGCGCGGCTCTTGTCGACGGTCTCGTACTGGCCGATGAGTAGCTTCTTGCCGGCGGGCTCAAACATCTTGATGTCGTTGCCGACCATCTCGGCTGCGGTGAAGGAGCCGGACGGACGGGTAAGGAAGACCTCCATGCCAAACTTGACCGGGTCGACGCCCACCTGCTCGCCGAGCTTGGCGGCGACGGCGCGGTCGACATCGGTGGTGGTGGGGCTCTTGAGCATGAGCGTGTCGGTCATCATGGCCGAGAGCAGCAGCTTAGCCTGGACGTCGGAAAGCTCAACGCCGAGCACGCCGGCGAGCTTGGTGACGATGGTGCAGCTGGAGCCCCAGGGCAGGCAGATGTAGTGCAGCGGGCCGGCGGTCTCGAAGTCACCGATGCGGTGATGGTCGACAACGCCAAAGACCGTGGCGTCCTTAAGGCCGGCGACGGACTGGGCGGACTCGTTGTGGTCGGTGAGGACGACGAGCTGACCGGCCTCGACGGACTCGATCACACGAGGCTCGGCGATGCCGGCGTCGGCGAGCAGCTTGGCGGACTCTGCCGGAAGCTGACCAAGGGCGCAGGCCTCGTAGGTGTTGCCGGCATACTCAACCTGGTTGAGCAGCTGGGACAGGACGACGGTGCTCATGATGGCGTCGTTATCGGGGTTCTGGTGACCAAAGACAAGAACGTTTGCCATGGGTTTCCTCCACTTGATATGTGTACTTGGACGTAGCTATGGTAGCACGCCGATGCCGAGCCTTCGCAGACGGAAGGGCCACGGCATATTTTGGGGCAGGCACGGGGGCCAAGGCTGTCCCTTTTACACCGTGTTGGTGCAAAGTAACCTGACCCCCTTGCACCAGCTATTTACCGGCGGCGCGCAGAGCTACGTAGGCGGCGCCGATGATGCCGGCGTCGTTGCCGAGCGAAGCGACCTTAATGGGCGTCTCACGCGAGGCGGAAAGCGCGTAGCGCTGGAAGTGCTCGCGAACGGCGTCGAGGTAGACATCGGCCGAAGCGGACGCGCCGCCGCCGATCAGGAACATCTCGGGGTCGACCACGTTGGCGATAAGCGCCAGAGCGCGGCCGAGATAGTCGGCCATGGTATCGGCAGCTGCCAGCGCCAGTTTGTCACCCTCGCGGCAGGCCTGGAACACGTCCTTGGAATCTGAGGGGCCGGTGAGCTCGACGGGCTCGACGCCCGCCTTCTTGCACTCGGCAAGGTAGTTGCTCACCACGCCGGTGGCACTGGAATACTGCTCCAGGTGGCCATGGCCACCGCAGCCGCAGGTACGCTCCTCGGCCGGGTTCAGGCACATGTGGCCAATCTCGCCGCCGGCGCCCACAACGCCCGATACCACATCGCCGTTAACGATAACGCCGCCGCCCACGCCGGTACCGATGGTGACCATCACCACGTTCTGCACGCCCTTGGCAGAACCGAGCCAGGCCTCGCCCATGGCAGCGGCGTTGGCATCGTTCTCGTACTTAACGACCGCGTCGGGGCAGTGCTCCTGGATGGCGATCTTGAGCTCGGGCAGGTTGATGGCGATGTTCGCCTTGACCTTGGCATCGCCCGATGCCGGGATGGGGCACGGAACGGCCAGGCCAATGCCCGCCACAAAGGCACGCGGAATCCGTGCCTTGGCGACCACCTGGTCGATAGCCTCGGTCACCGCGGCAAAGCCCGCGGCGTCAACGATGGGAGGCGTGGGCACGCTGGCCTTGGCTAGCAGGTTGCCGTCCTCGTCGAACAGGCCCTCCTTAACCGAAGTGCCGCCGACGTCAATGCCGATGTAGTACTGCTTAGGTTCCATGGGAGCCCACCTTTCTCGTTTAAACATTGCCTGTATGGTACCGCTCCCAAGGCAAAAACCTACCAAAAAGGGACAGGTTTGTTTTGGCAGGTTATATCTGGGGAAACGTCCGCCCGCTCAACGAGCAATGACGCTCAGCAACTCGCCAAACAAAAAGCGCCGGGAGAGGGAGACTCCCGGCGCCTGCAAAAGGGACTGGATTGTATGCGAACCGCACGATCCGTCGCGGCGAAAACGCCAGCTAGGCCTTGAGTGCCTGTAGCTGTTTGTGGACCTCAATGAGCTCCGTGGCCATGACGCGCATGGTCTCGGTGCCGGCCATCTGGTCCTCGGCGTGCAGCAGAATCAGCGGGGCCTCGCCGTTGCGCTCGCCATTGGCCTCCTTCTTAAGAAGTCCCATGTGAACATCGTGGCCGCCGTTATAGGCCTCGTCGCCCTGCTTAATGAGCTCCTCGGCGGCGTCGAAATCGCCCTCCTTGGCCTTCTGCACGGCGTTGATGTACACGCTCTTGGCGGTACCGACGTAGCTGATGATCTCGAAGCAGGTCATCTGCAGTTCGTTCATATCCTCCATGCGCTGCACCTAGCCCATCACGCTGACGCAGTGGTCGATGATGCCGGCGGCGTTCATGCGGCCATAGTCGACCATGTTGATGACCTCGACCGGGAAACGGCCGGCGGCCTCCTTCTCAAAGTCGCCCTTGGTGTAGCCGATCTGCGGGCCGAGCAGCAGGATGTCGCACTCGTCCAGGTGATCGTGGGCCTCATTCATAGGACGGGCTTCGACCTCGATGTCCAGACCACGGCTCTCGACCTCGGACTGCATCTTCTGGACCAGCAGACTCGTGGACATGCCGGCATTGCAGCAAAGCATGATCTTCTTCATGGTTTCCTCCTTATAACTGCGCGGCGCGCAGACGACAAACTGGATAAATCCTTGTGGTTATCTTTCCCCTGTTTTGCACGTTTAGGCAAAAAAGGAGATACGGGTACCGGTACCAAGCATCGGTACCCGCAAGGGTGGAATGGACAAACGCTAGGCGTTCTGCTCGGCGAGGGCCTCCTGCTTGGCGATGGCCTTCTCGGAGATCCTCATAAAGGGCAGGTAGACAGCCATGCCGATGACCAGCTCCAGAGCCTGCCACACGCCGGCGCGCCAGACAAAGCCCGTAGCAAGCAGGGCGTTGATGACGGGCGGCATGGTCCAAGGCACCTGAGCGATGCAGGGGCTGATGATGCCAGCGCAGGTCAGGCCATAGGTGACACCGATGAACAGGTCGGGAAGAAGCACGAACGGAATCATGAGCGGCAGGTTGTACACGATGGGGTAACCGTAGATGACCGGCTCGTTGATGTTGAACAGGCCAGGCAGAATGGCCATCTTGGCAACGGTCTTGGAGGCCTTGTTCTTGGAGAACAGGAAGGTGTCGAGCAGCAGCATGAGGGTGCAGCCCGAGCCGCCGATGAGGGCGAAGCTGTTGACGATCTGCATGTTCATGTAGTGATCGGGCTGGATGGTACCGCCGGCGGCAAAGGTAGCCATGTTGTCGACGATGAGCATGGTCAGGATCGGCTCGACGGTAGCGCCCGAGATGGTGGACTGGTGAATACCAACGCAGAACAGCAGGTTGGCGAGGGTGTAGATGAGGATGACAGCCCACGGACCGGCGTTCATGATGCTCTTGAGCGGGTTGGAGATGCAGGTGGAGATGATGGTGCACAGGTCGGTGCCGGCGCAGACGGCGAGCAGGGCCGAGGCGATAGCGAAGATCGAGAGGTTGAGCAGCATTGGGATCATGACGTTGAAGGAGTTGGAGACCGCAGGAGGTACGCCCTCGCCCAGCTTGACCTTGAGCTTCTCGACGCCCGAGATCTTGATGAAGAGCGTCGTGGAGAGCAGGGCGATGATGATGGCCGAGAACAGGCCGTTGGTACCGGTGTTGGCGGTCGAAAGGGCACCGGTGACCTCGGCGGAGGTGATCTTGTCGGTGAGAAGCGGGCTCGTGGCGGCAAGGGTTGCGGTGATCTGCTGCGGCATCATGATGACGAAGGCAGAGATAGCGACAACCACGCAGGCAAGCGGGTTATCGAAACGCTCGTTCTTGGCGAGGCTGTAGCCAATCAGACCGGCCAGGATAATGGCGGACACGTTAAGGGTGCCCAGGGTGATTGCCGAGCCCCAGGTCTGGAGGTTGGCGAGGCCCGCCGCATCGAGCGGGAACAGAGGGAACACGACGTTGTTGATAAGAACCGCGATACCCGCAAGGATATAGAGCGGCGTGATGGTCGCGAAGGCATCGCGCAGGGAACGCAGATGAACCTGGTTTCCCACCTTCGCAGAGACCTCGGCAAATTTGTCGAGGAAGCTCTTTCCGTTGTCACTGGCCATGATTGCTCCTAACTTTCAAATCCGGCCTTTTCCTATGTGCACGGTGGTCTGTCGCCCTCTGCCACCAGATGTGCCAATGTTATTGCGCGTTTGCGCAGGGGCTGAGCGCCCGTTTTGGGGCTGAGCGCCCGATCGCTAATCCACCACGTGGGTCGTGGCGACCTGCTTGAGCCAAGCTGCCGATTTCTTAAGACGGCGCTGATAGCCGTCCATGAGGTCGACCTCGACAAAGCCATAACGGTTCTTGAAGGCATTTGCCCAGGACCAGTTGTCAATGACGGCCCAGTAGTGGTAGCCGCGGCACTTGGCCCCTTCGTCAATGGCCTTGGCGACCCACTCAAGGTGCTGGCGCACAAAGTCGACGCGATAGTCGTCCTGAATGGTTCCCTCGGCGTCACGATTCTTGTACTCGTCCATGATGCCGATGCCGTTCTCGGAGACGAACCACTCAAGATCGGGATAGTTCTTGGCGCAGTCCATGCCAAAGTCGTAGAGGCCCTTCGGGTAAATCTCCCAGCCGCGGCTCTTGTTCATGACGGCATCGGGCCACACGTACTCGTCGGCAAAGTGCGGCAGACCGTACTGGTCGATCTTGCTCGCCGGCGCCTGGACGCGCGTGGGATGGTAGTAGTTGCAGCCAAGCCAGTCAACGACGCCCTGCTTGAGGATCTCCTGGTCACCGGCGCGGAACGGAAGCTTGACGCCGCCCTCGGCCAGGCTGTCGAGCACGTCGGCGGGAAGCTCGCCCTTGGTGATAAGGTCGAGCCACCAGCGATTGTTGATGCCGCTGGTCATACGCACGGCCTCGAGGTCTGCCTCGCTGGGGTTCTCCTTGGTGTAGACCGGGGTGAAGCAGTTGATCATGCCGATCTTGGCATCGGCGCGAACGGCGCCCTTGTCATAGGCCTTGCGATAGTTGGCAACAGCCAGCGCGTGCGCCAGCGAAATGTGGTACTGCACGGTGCGAGCACGGTTGAAGTCGTGGAGCTGCGGGAACCACACGCCCTCCTGGTAGCGCTGCTCGGGCTCGACGATGGGCTCGTTAAAGGTAAACCAGTACTTGATCTCTTGACCGAACTCGCGGAAGGCGACGTCGGCGTAATGCGCGTAGGCCTCGACGACCTCGCGGCTCTCCCAACCGCCACGGTCAAAGAGATAGGTGGGCATATCGAAGTGGTAAAGGTTGACGAACGGCTCCAGGCCTGCCTCGCGGGAAGCGCGGAACAGCTCGTGGTACCACGCAGCACCCTCCTCGTTGAGGTTGCCGTCGGCATCGAGCAGGCGGCTCCACTGGATGGAGGTGCGATAGGTATCCAGGCCCAGGTCCTTCATGATGCGAAGGTCGTCCTTGTACTTGGCCATAAAGTCGTTACCGGCATAGGAACCCACGCGGTTATAGAACGAGCCCAGATCCTGCATGGACCAGGTGTCCCACAGGTTCTCGAGCTTGCCGCCCTGGTTCCACTGGCCCTCGGTCTGCGGACCGGACATGGCCGCGCCAAAGAAAAAGTCGCTGGGCAGCTGATACTGTGCCATCGAAGTCCTCGCTTTCGTGTCTTTGAGCCTCCGATTGGAGGCGGGTTTGCTTTGGCGGGTAATCCGGCGCGGGCGCGCACCGGTTATCCGGATATCCGACCCACCAAAACAAATCCGTCTCCAAGCGGTACAGGCGATGCTCATGCATCTCGCTTGTTATCTATAACTATAGCGCTCTAATTTTTTATGTAAAGCGTCTTTTTTGTTTTTCTTTCTCGAACTTCTTTGATTAAAGCCATATAGATGCTTTTATAGTAGGTATACTTTCTTTTACAGGCATTCATGTTAGAAAGGGGGTTCCATGATTCCCAAATATGAGTCAATAGCTGCGGATATTCGTCGCAGTATCGAGGATGGCGCCCTTAAGCCCGGCGACAAGCTACCCACTGTCGTTGAGTTCTGCGAGCTGTATGACGTTTCCAAGATCACCGTCAAACGAGCAATTGAGCAAATTACCGAGGAAGGCTTGGTCACGAGCCGTCGCGGATCGGGCACCTACGTCAAGGACACCGCGGGGCTTCCCGGCAAAGCGTTTTTCCAAGGCAGAAACGACCGCGCGCAGGGCTTTACCTACGAGCATCGCGGTGAGAAGGTTGCCTCGGTGGTCTACGATTTCTCGATCGTCAATCCGCCGGCAGAGGTTGCCTCCCAGCTGGGAATGGCCGAAGACGACTTTGCCTATCACATCGTGCGCGTACGCGAGGTCGATGGCCTGCCCATCGTTATCGAGTACACCTATATGCCGCTCGAGCTGATCCCGGGCCTGAAGAAAAAGGACCTGTACGCGTCGGTCTACAGCTATATCCGCGAGCAATGCGGGCTTAAGATCTCGAGCTTCCACCGCACCATTCGTGCCGTGGCGGCAACCGAGGAAGAGGCCAAGCGCCTGAACACCAAGCCCGGCTCTCCCCTGCTCGAGCTCAACCAGATTGGCTTTTTGGACAGCGGCGCCGCGTTTGAGTACTCGATTTCGCGCAACGTGGGCGACCGCTTTGAGCTGCACAACGTAACGTTGGCTTAAGTTTGTAATCCGGCAGGCGCTCGCTTTGAGCCGTTTTTCGCGAGGTGCCTGCACAACCTGATGGGGGTATGCACATGTCCGATTTGATTAAACTCACGCCGATCTTCCACGAGAAGATTTGGGGCGGCCGCCAGCTGGAGACCGTCTTTGGCTATGACATTCCCGAGGGTCCCATCGGTGAGTGCTGGGCCATCTCGGCGCACCCCAACGGCGATTGCCAGATTGCCGAGGGTCCGTACGCCGGCCACACGCTGTCGTGGCTGTGGGCCGAGCATCGCGAGCTCTTTGGCAACTGCGAGGGCAAGGAGTTCCCGCTGCTCATTAAGATTCTGGACGCCAAGGACGACCTGTCGATCCAGATCCACCCCAACGACGAGTACGCCGCCGAGCATGAGAACGGTAGCCTGGGCAAGACCGAGTGCTGGTACGTGCTGGATTGCGAGCCCGGCGCCACGATCATCGTCGGCCAGCGCGCACATGACCGTGCCGAGGCCGCGCAGATGATCGAAGAGGGTCGCTGGGACGACATGCTCAACGTGCTGCCGATCCACAAGGGCGACTTTTTCCAAATCGACTCCGGCACCGTTCACGCCATCAAGACCGGCACGCTGATTCTGGAGACGCAGCAGTCGAGCGACGTGACATATCGCCTGTACGACTACGACCGTCCCGGCACCGACGGAAAGCTGCGCCCGCTGCACATTGAGCAGAGCCTCGACTGCATCGACTTTGATGCTCAGGCTCCGACCGACGGCACGGTGACCGCGCCCGAGGTGGACGGCGTGACCAAGCTCGAGTCCAACCCCTGCTACACCGTCGATCGCGTGCGCGTCAACGGCAGCAAGACCCTCGACCAGCGCTGGCCCTTCATGTGCCTGTCGGTCATCGACGGCGAAGGCACCGTCTGCGGCGACCCCGTCCACAAGGGAAGCCACCTGCTGGCCCCGAGCACCGTCAGCTCCATCGACCTCGAAGGCAAGATGGAACTGATCGTCTCGCATCTGTAGATCTCACCAACAACCCAAACGCAACAAGGGGCTCCCCCGTCCACCAACGGGGGAGCCCCTTGTCCATATATATCAGCCCACC
>DBGBJN010000005.1:0-4842 GCA_048449885.1 Collinsella sp. | reverse complement strand
GATCACATGCCCGTCAAACAGGTATGCCCCTGCGTCCGCGAGTTCAAGGCCGTTAATAAGGCGCATAATCGTCGTCTTACCGCAGCCGTTGGGACCGAGCAGGGCAACGAGTTCGCCACGATCGACCTGCAGCGACACGCCGTCGACAACCGTATGTCCCGCATAGGAAAACACTACGTCGCGCAGCTCGATGAGCGGCGTGGCCTCGGTGTTAGCAGAACCGCTCGCGCCCATCGCGCCATTTGTATCGTTTGCCAAAACGTCGCCCTTCCCTATTCACATCGACGGATCGACCGCCCGCGCTACAGCACCGCGCACAACACCGCCAGCAGCGCCACGCCGGCCGCATAGACCGCATCGCGCCAGCCAAACCCGGCGCGCATGGGCGCCGGGTACGCACCGGCAAAGCCGCGGCACAGCATGGCCTCGTCCATCGCGCGGCTGCATTCCATCGCCTTGATAAAGGTCATGCCCATGATACCCGCGATCGAATCGGTACGCGAAAATCCCTCAGGCGCACGGCCAACGCTGCGCAGCATGACCGATTCGCACAGTTCGTGCGCCGTGCGTCCCAGCACCTCGATATGCTTGAGTGCCATATCAAAGGTAAAGATAACCTCGTCGGGCAGGCGCAACATCTTGAGCGCCGCCGACATGCGGCTCCACGTGAGGGTCCACGAAACACCCAGCACCAGCGACACGTTAATGAAGGTCTTGAGCGCAATCTTGAGCATGGCGCCCGCGGCAGAAGCGTCCAGCAGCAAGGCAGGAAGCGCCAGAACCACGGCAAACCCCGCGGCAGCCAACGCCGGCACAAAGGTTGCCCGCAGCCCGCGTACGGGGCGCACGGCAACGAGCACCAGCGCAATGGCCGCCATCAACATGAGGTACAGCGGGCTCTGTGTCAGACACACGCACAGGACGCAAACGAACATCCCCACCAGGCGCACCGGAGCCGAAACGCAAGAAAGGGCGTGGTCGACCATCGACCCGCCCTCGTGCGCGCCTCCACCCAGGCGAACCCGCTCAAGCAGGCTCGCCAGGTGCAGGACATTCTGTTGCATTACGCGATGCCGAGCGCCCGTGGGCTCGTAACGCTGCTCGTCCGCAAGCCAGCTAGGCAGCTCGACCGTCGCCATGAGCCCCGTTTTCCTTAACCGTCAGCGATATCAAACGAAATGCGATGGTGAGCACCGCCACGCCAATTACGCCCGAGAGGATATACATGGCAGCCTGGCCGGCAAAGCCAAGACCCTGCTCCTCGGAATAGGCCTGCAGATAATCGCCCGTGGGCAGTGCGTCGGCAAAGGTCGGGGTATCGAGGCCGACCGAAGCCTGCAGGCTGTCGTCGCCAGCCTCCTGGACGGCAGTTGCAGCGCCCTCGGCGTCCCACTCACCCCAGGCGTCACCGGTAGCAAGCAAACCCAGCGGCGTAGCCACCACGAGCACAGCGACCAGGATGAGCGTGGGGACCAGCGAGGTCTTCTTGGCAGCAGCGCCCTCGGCAGCAAGCTGACCATCGACGGCCTCGGGCCCGACGATAACGCTCGGCGCCGTCTTCTTAATGAAACCGTAGATGGCGGCCGTCGCCACGCCCTCGACGACACCGGCAACCAGCATATGCGGAATCATCATGGCAGGAATGGAAACAGACAGCGGGAAGGGGCAGTACAGCGGAGCACCCGAGGCGTTGGTGAAGAGCATCGGCTGAATGCCAAACTCGATGGCAGCGCAAAGGGCAGCCACGCACAAGCCAACCCAGCCGCTCACGATGGCAGAAACCGAGGTACCCCAGCTCTTGTCGTGCAGGCGGCTGTTGAGCGCGCGGAATACCATGGCGGCAACAAACGGCAGCACAAATGCCATGTTAAAGCAGTTGGCTCCAAAGGACAGGATGCCGCCGTCGCCAAACAGCAGCGCCTGCAGCGCCAGCGCGACCGAGACAGCGATAGCCGCGGCCTCGGGGCCCAGCAGCAGCGCGATGAGTGCGCCGCCGACGGCGTGACCCGTGGTACCGCCGGGCAGCGGCACATTGAACATCATGAGCAGGAAGGAGAACGCGGCGCAGATGCCCAGGAAAGCCATGTGCTCGCGATCGAGCGTGGCGCGCACCTTCTTGATGCAGTGGACCCAAACGGGCACCATTGCCACCGCCATGACGGCATCGGTCTGCGGGGACAGATAGTTATCTGGAATGTGCATGTACGCCTCCCGGTTGTCGGCGCACAGAATTGCAACGCCGCCTGAATTATCTTGCCAGTGTTACGTATTGTCAGATTCGTAACACGCCGCGGGCTATCATAGCAAAACGGCGCGCTGCCGACAAAGCAGCACGCCGTTATGTAATGCGCGTGTCATATATGCAGGCTCAACGATGCCTTATTCCGAACACCGCGGTCACGCAGAGCCCACAGCAACCGCCATCAGGCCCTACGCCCCCAGCGCAAGCCCTATCCGCGGACCTCGCCGTTCACACCCTTGCACACCTTGGTGACGATCTTCTGGTGCGCTTTCTCGACCTCTTCGCTGGTGAGCGTGTGGTCGTCGGAGCGATACGTAAGCGCAAAGGCCATGGACTTCTTGCCCACACCCACGCGGACCGGATCACGGTAGACGTCGAACAGGCGCACGCCCTCGAGCAGCTTGCCGCCGGCGCTGGTAATACGGCGCTCAAGATCCTCGCAGGTCACAGCGTTGTCGACCACGATAGCAAGGTCGTGTTCAACAGCCGGGTACTGCGAGAACTCGCGGTAGTTCTCCTGGTTGCGGGCGCCCTTGATCAGCTTGTCCAGATCGAGCTCAAAGGCAACGACGACCTCGTCGATGCCCATCGCCTCGCGCGCCTCGGGGTGGATCTCGCCAACCCAGCCCAGCACGGTACCGCCCGACAGAACCTCGGCCGCACGACCCGGCTGCAAGAAAGCGTAGCCCTCGCCCTCGACGGGACGGAAGCGAACCTTCTCGATGCGCAGCTGGGCGAGTAGCTCCTCGACAATGCCCTTGCCAAAGAAGAAGCGCAGCTTGCGGTACTTCATGTTCCAGGACCGCTCGCTCCACTGGCCCGAGAGCACACCCGCCACGGACTTGGTCTCCTTGGGCAGGCTGGCGTTCTCGCGACCGTGGAACAGGCTACCGACCTCGTACAGGTGCACGTTGGGCGTACCGTGTGCCTCGTTGTAGGCCACGGACTGCAGCAGGCCCGGCAGCAGCGAACGACGCATCTCGGTCTGCTCGGCTACCAGCGGGTTCATGAGCACCACGGGGCAACCGCGGCCCTCGGTGGACATACCGATCTTCTCCAGGTCGCCCGGAGCGGCAAAGCCGAAAGTCGTGGTCTCGTTAAGGCCGCAGGCGCGCAAGATCTCGCCGACCTTGCGGGTGAGCTTCTGCTCGCGGGTCAGGCCGCCGATGTGGTTCTTGGCAGCCGGGATGGTCGCCGTCACGCGGCCCATGCCCCACAGGCGCAGGACCTCCTCGATCAGGTCAATCTCGCGCGGCAGGTCGGGGCGGAAGCTCGGCGGGGTAACCATAAAGTCCTCGCCGTCGCGCTCGACGGTGCAGCCCAGGCGGGTGAGCGAGCGCTCGATAAAGTCGGGCTCGATGTCGGCGCCGCAGATGGCGCGCACGCGGGCCAGGCGCAGCTTGATGCTGTCGATGGTCTTGGGCGCGGGGAACACGTCGACATAGCCGGGAGCAACCTCGCCGCCGGCGATCTGTTCGATGAGCGCGCAGGTAACGTTGGCGACATCCACGCAGCCGGTCTCGTCGACCTGGCGCTCAAAGCGAATGGAGGCGTCGGAGATCAGCGACAGGTCGCGACTGGTGTGCGAGGTGCGACCGGCGTTGAAGCAGGCGCTCTCGACCATCACGTCGACGGTGTCGTCCTCGATCTCGGAATCCATGCCGCCCATAACGCCGGCCAGCGCCACGGGACGCTCGCCGTCAGTGATGAGGCCCATGCCGGCGTCAAGCGTGCGCTCCTCGCCGTCGAGCGTCGTGAACTTTTCATCCTGCTGGGCGGCGCGAACCACCACGCGGCGCCTGCCATCGCGCTCGGCAAAGGTGTCCAGGTCAAAGGCGTGCAGCGGCTGACCGGTGAGCATCATCACATAGTTGGTGATGTCGACGATATTGTTGTGCGGGCGCACGCCCAGGGCGTTAAGGCGCTTGACCATCCAGTCGGGCGACGGGCCGACCTTCACGTTGCGCACGATGCGGGCGACGTAGCGGTCGCACAGGCCCTCGTCGGCAATCTCGACGGAAAGCTCGTCGTCGGTCGCGCGGCCGGTCTCCGCCTTGATAGCGGGCAGCTCAACGTGGAAATCGCGGTCGAAGATGGCACCGGTCTCGCGGGCCATGCCGATCATGGACAGGCAGTCGGGGCGGTTGGGCGTGATCTCGCAGTCGAGCACGGTATCACTCGAGCCCACGTACTCGGCAAACGGCATGCCGCAGGGCGTATCCTCGGGCAGGATCATGATGCCGGAGTGGTCGCCGCCCAGGCCGAGCTCGCGCGCAGAGCAGTTCATGCCCATGGACACGACACCGCGAAGCTTGCTCTTCTTGATCTTAACGTCGCCGGGAAGCACAGCGCCGATCATGGCCGTGACGATGTGGTCGCCGGCCTCAAAGTTCTGCGCGCCGCAGACGATCTGCAGCGGGGCGGGGTTGCCGTCGGCGTCGAGGTTCTTGTCGCCCACATCGACCGAGCACACATACATGTGGTCGCTATCGGGGTGCGGGGTCTTGGTGAGCACCTGGGCGGTCACCACGTGGTCGAAGGACTCGCC
This sequence comes from Collinsella sp., assembly GCA_048449885.1. Lineage (GTDB taxonomy): Bacteria > Actinomycetota > Coriobacteriia > Coriobacteriales > Coriobacteriaceae > Collinsella. The sequence continues at coordinate 52 of DBGBJN010000005.1, read as the reverse complement.
CACGGTGTCGATCGCCTCGACCTCGGTGCCGGTACGGATATATTCGTCCGAA
>DBGBJN010000004.1:0-3139 GCA_048449885.1 Collinsella sp. | reverse complement strand
GCCCTGGCTTCGGCGCTGCACGATATCGGCAAGATGTCGATTGACGATGCGATTCTCAACAAACCCGGGCGCCTTACGCCCGAGGAGTTCGAGATTATGAAGACGCATACCACGATGGGCGCCGACATGTTGCTTGAGCTGGGCCGCCATCACGTCGGCAATGCGCTTATGGAATATGCGTACCAGATTGCGCGTTGGCATCACGAGCGCTGGGACGGCAAGGGTTATCCCGATGGCCTTAAGGGCGACGAGATTCCCATTGCCGCGCAGGTGGTCTCGGTGGCCGACGTGTATGATGCGCTGACGAGCGTGCGCGTGTACAAGGACGCTATCCCGCACAAGGAGGCGATCCAGATGATCCTGGACGGTAAGTGCGGCACCTTTAATCCGCTGTTGCTCGACTGCCTGCTCGAGGTGCAAGACCGTATTGCCGAGACGTTGGCACGCCCCGCCGACGTTGTCGCGTTTCCCACGATTTAGTTTGACCAAAGGAGTTTTAATCCATGATTTCCATGCGTGAGGCGTATGAGAAGATCGGCGCTAATTTTGATGACGCGTGCGCTCGGCTGATGGGCGAGGAAATGCTTGCCCGCTTTGCCCTCAAGTTTTTGGATGACGAGAGCATGGACAAGCTGGAGGCCGCCATGGCGGCAGGAGACGCCGAAGGTGCGTTTATGGCAGCGCATACGCTCAAGGGCGTGAGCCAGAACCTGGGATTTGATAATCTGTACGAGCCGGCGGTTGTGGTGACCGAGGCGCTGCGCGGTGCCGATGCCGTTGACGGCGCTCGCGAGGGAATGCATGCGCTGCAGCAGCAATATGCGGCTACGATGTCGGCCCTGCGCGAGGTGGCTGAATAAGGGCTTGCGAGCCTTGGGCTGCCCCAAGTCCGTTGATGTAGTTACAAAAGGGCGCCCCGCCGGACCATGTGGCCGGCGGGGCGCCCTTTTGTGTTGTGCGGTTCGTGGGCTAGCGCGCCTGCTTTACCTTGGCCGCTGCCTCGACAAACGACTTCCACAGGTTAAAGTCGGTCTCGAGCGTCTTCCACGTGTACTCAGGGTGCCATTGCACGCCTAGACAGAATGGCTGGCCTTCGACCTCGATGCACTCAGGAACGCCGTCGGTTGCCTTGGCGACCAAGCGCGTGCTTTTACCCAGGCGATCGACACAGCAGTGATGTGCCGAGTTGGTCTGGATCAGCCTGTGCCCGCCAAGCGCGCGCTCCAACAGCGAACCCGGCACGACCTCGACGGGATGCACGGGGTCGTTGAGCACGTGGGTATGGCGCCACTGCGTGCGGCCCTCGCGAGCACCCAGGCTCGGCACGTCCATGCACAGGGTGCCGCCGGTGGCGACGTTGAGCAGCTGCGTGCCGCGGCAGGTGGTAAAGAGCGGCTTTTTGGCGCGGAGCACCTCGCCGACCAGCTTAAACTCAAAGCTATCGCGGATCTCGCAGCAGAGGGTGGGGTCGTAGGGTCGATCATCGCCCCAGCGTTTGGGATTGACATCGGGGCCGCCGGGAATGGCGATGCCGTCGGCGATATCGACGTAATGACGGATGACCTCAACGTCTTCGGTAATAGACATCTGCAGCGGCAGGCCGCCGGCGGCAAGGATGGCATCGACAAAGACGCTTGCGATTTCCTCGTTGGGGGAGAGCATCTCGGTTAAAAACGGCTCTGCCTCTTCCCAGCGCGGTGCGACGAGGATGAGTGGGCGGTCGGCGGGGGCGACGTCGACGTGCGGGGTGTAGGACGATGAAGTGCGAGTTCCGATCATAGGTGTAACTTTCGAGTTTGGATGGGCATGGCGGGCGGGTGGGCGGTCTGGTTAGTGGCCCTTGATGGAGTTGAGGAAGTCCTGGGCGCGCTTGGTCTGGGGGTGGTCGAAGAACTCGTCGGGCGTGCCGGTTTCTACGATCTGGCCGTCGGCCATAAACACGACGCGGTCGGCCACGCGACGGGCGAAGTTCATCTCGTGCGTGATGACGATCATCGTCATGCCCCGCTGGGCCAGACGGACCATGACCTCGAGCACCTCGTTGATCATCTCGGGGTCAAGGGCGCTTGTGGGCTCGTCAAAGAGCATGGCCTTGGGTTGCATGGCGAGTGAACGGGCGATGGCCACGCGCTGCTGCTGGCCGCCCGAAAGCTGCGCAGGCACCTTATCGGCCTGCTCGGCAACGCCCACGCGGCCCAGCAGGTCCATGGCGCGCTCACGAGCCTCGTCCTTGGAGACGCCCAACACATCGACCGGCCCCAGCATGACGTTCTGCAGTACGGTCATATGTGCGAACAAGTTGAACTGCTGAAATACCATGCCCAGCTCGGCACGCATGCGGGCAAGGTCCTTGCCTTCCTGCGGCAGGGGCTCGCCCTCGATGAGGATCTCGCCCGAGTCGATGGTTTCCAGACGGTTGATGGTGCGGCACATGGTCGACTTGCCCGAGCCCGAGGGGCCGATCACAACGACGACCTCGCCGCGGTCGACCGAGAGATTGATGTCGTTGAGGACGTGCAAATCGCCATAGTGCTTATCGACGTGTCTGAGCTCGATCAGCGGCTGATTGCCGGTGTAAGAGGTGCTCTGTGCCATGGTGCTCGGCTCCTTATGACTCGAAATGGTAAAGCATTAGCGGATGATGGTCGCGCCGGTCTTGTGCGAAACGTAGACAGCGGCCTTGTTGATCGCGACGTTGATGAGGATGTAGATGACCGCGATAACCAGGTAGACCGACACGAGGGCGTCGTAGTTGGTAATGAGCACACGGGCATTTTGCATGAGGTCGGGGTAGCTCACCACATAGGCGACGGTGGTGTCTTTGACTACGACCACAAGCTGTGAAATCAAGGACGGAATGATAAACCGAATAGCCTGCGGCAACACGATTTTAAAGGTGATTTTGGCCTTGGAGAGACCGAGCGCCTGGGCTGCCTCGACCTGACCGCGCGGCACGGCATTGACGCCGGCGCGGAAGATCTCGGCAAGTACGCCAGCTGCGGCGAGCGCGACGGGAAGCGTGAGCATCCAAAACGACGGTAGCGCGATCTTGTACTGGGGCAGCACCAAAAAGAAGAAGTAGATGAACAGCAGGCTCGGCACGCCACGGAAGAAGTCGGTGAGCACACGGCAGACCAGC
>DBGBJN010000003.1:0-1762 GCA_048449885.1 Collinsella sp. | reverse complement strand
CGCGAGGATGCCACCGTTATCGCCACGGGCGGTCTCGCCAGCATCGTCGCCGATTCGACCGATGCCTTCGACGTGGTCGACGGACAGCTCACCATCAAGGGTATCTGCGAAATCTACCGCCGCATGCAGGAGCTGGGATAGAGCAGGGGCTTAAGTCGAGCACGCCCGATGCCACAGTCCCCGCAAAGGCTCGCCAAACCTATTCCTCAGACAGGCGAAACCCTCCCCGGCACAGGCCGAGGAGGGTCTTGTTGTCATCGTTGTCTTTGAGCGCTGGCGCCTCGCGCTACAGCCCGCGAATCCGTACGGCCTCGGGCGGAAACTCCTGCTCGCCGGCATCGGTCTTGATGGTCGCGCGGCCCCAGATGTCCAGGCCCGCAAACACACCGACCGCAAGCGGCAAACCGTTGGGCGACACCGCCGCAACTTGGCGGCCCAGCAGCGGCACCATGTCGAAGTACTCGCCCAGCACGGGAGCCAGCGGCCCTGCGGCGCCTTGCGGCGTGTTGGCAACAACCGCCCAGGCGTCCACGCGGGCCAGCACGGCGGCGGCCAGCGCCTCGACCAGCGCTTCGTCAGCCACGTCCACACCAAGCTCGCTCAACGCCGAACGCTCAATATCCACCGTCACGGCACCGAACATGCCCGCAGCACCGGCACCGCCGTTGACGGCGACGCGCGCGAGCGACGTCTCAAACGCGGGCGCGCCGCACACGATGTCACTCGGCCACTGGATGCCCACTTTGCCGGCAAGCCCCAGGCCCGGCGTTGCGGCCGTGCCCGCGAGCGCGTCCATCATGCCCATCGCCGCCACAAACGGCAGGCCGTGGAAGGCATGCATGTTCACGTCCGGACGCACAACCAGCGAAAACGCCAGCGAAGCATCGCCCGCGCTCCACGCGCACCAGCCCGCGGACACGCCCTCGCGGCCTGCGTCACGCGCCGCGTCGAGCTCGGTGCCGGCGGCAACAGCATTCATCTCGATCATCTACATACGCCCCAATTCACCCACGATATGGCCCACGCGATCCTCGGGTTCCTTGACCTCGACGCCGTTGTAGCGGAAGAACCGCGCCGGGTCGTGCATCAGGTCCTCGAGCGGCACCAGCACAAAATCGCGCTCGCCGATCAGCGGATGCGGCAGGCGCAGCTTTTTGCCGCCGTGGGTCTCGCCGTCCATCCACAGCAGGTCCAGGTCGATGGTGCGCGGGCCGTTGGCCTTGGCCTTCTTGGAGCGGTCGCGCCCCAGATCGGCCTCGATCTTCATGAGCTCGTCGAGCAGCACCAACGGCGCCAGCTCGGTCTTAATCTCGATGACGGCGTTGGCAAACGCGTCCTGGCGCGTCTCGTAGGCCGGCTCGCTCTCGTAGATCTTGGAGGAGTTGGACACGCAGGTGAGTGGAATCTCGGCGATCATCTCGCGTGCGGCGCGGATGTTGTCGCAGCGATGCCCCAGGTTAGAGCCCACGGCCACAAACGCGCGGCGCGGCTGCGGATTGGCAACCGCCCAGTAACCGTTCAGGAACTGCGCAAAACCCGCGGCGTCGTGCACGCGCACGATGTTGGCACCGGCCTGGATGGCGCCCAGGCACACGCCAAACGTAGCGGCATCGCGCTCGGCGGCCTCGGTCACGCCCGAGACGGCGCCCACAAAGCGCTTGCGCGACACGGCGCACATGAGCGGATAGCCCAGTGACGCCATCTTGGCAGTCTCGCGCTGGATGACGATGTCCTCGTTAGCCGACTTACCAAAGCCCGGGCC
>DBGBJN010000002.1:0-3748 GCA_048449885.1 Collinsella sp. | reverse complement strand
GTTGAGCTTCTCGGCCATATCCCAGAACTTCTGCGTGGTCTCGGTGTTGGTCTTCTCGACACTCGGGGCCGACTGCAAAAGCGTTGCGGCGGCAACGGACTCAACATGGCGCTGAGCCAGCGTGCGGTTGCCGTAACGGGCAAAGATGACCTCGCCCTGCTCGGTGAGCTTAAAGAAGCAGTTGACAGAACCCTTGGGCTGAGCCAGCACGGCCTTGTTGGCCGGGCCGCCGCCACGGCCCACGGCACCGCCGCGACCGTGCATGAGCACCAGATCGATATCGTTCTTCTCGGCCCACTTGGCGATGCGCTCCTGCGCGGAGTGCAGCGCGAGCATGGCCGTGGTAGGACCGGCATCCTTGGAGGAGTCGGAGTAGCCCAGCATAACCTCCATGCGGCGGTTGGTCTGGGCAAGGCGCTTCTGCACCACGGGCAGCGTGAGCATCTGGTCGAGCACGTCGACGCAGCCCTCGAGGTCCTCGAGCTGCTCGAACAACGGGATCACGTCGAGCTCGGGGACATCCTCCTCGTGTGCAAAGGACAGGTGGGCGAGCTCAAAGACGTCGGCCACATGCTGGGCGCTCTTGGTGAACGAGATGATATAGCGGTGCGCCATCTTCTTGCCGTAGCGCTTTTGGATGGAGCCGATGGCACGGAAGGTGTCGATGACCTCGCGCGTCATGGGCTGCAGGTCGCCATGGATACCGTTCTCGTGGATATCCTTGAGGGCGCGGGCATGCACCACGGAGTGCTGACGGAACTCCATCTCGACCATGTGGAAGCCGAAGGACTCGACCTGCCAGATGATGGTCTGCACCGGACCGTAGGCGGCACGGACGGCACCGCAGGCAGCCAGCGAACGCTGGACGACACGCAGGTCATCCAGGAACTCGTCGGCGCTGTGGTACATGGTGTCGGTGATACGACGGACGGTGGCGTTCAGGCGGTCGGCCATGACGAGCATGACGGCGCGATGCGGCTCGTGCTCGGAGATCAGCTCGGCGCGGGCCGTGTAACGAGGGCTCATCTCGACCTGATGGTTCCACAGGTTAATGAGCTCGGCCGACGGCTTGCTGTAGGTAGCCTCGAGCGTGAGGTTGCGGCCGATGTGGCGGCACTTGTCCTCGAGCTTGAGCACCATGTGCGTAAAGTACTTGGCGGCGACCTCACGGCTCACCTTGGCGGTGACGTTGGGGTTACCGTCGCGGTCGGAACCGATCCAGCTGCCGGGATGGAAGAACGCCGGGCACAGCGGCGGCACGGTACCGGCCTTGTCGCCCAGCACCCAATCGTCAAAACGACGATAGATAACGGGGATAACGTCGAACAGCGTGTTATCGAAGATGTCGATGATGGTATCGGCTTCCTCGACCGGCGTGGGCTTCTTGAGCGCGATGGGACTCGTACGCACCAGGGCGTCGATCTCCTGCAGCATATGGCGCTCGTTCTCCACCAGGTCGGAGCCGCCCAGACGCGGACGCTCCTCCAGCAGGTTGGAGATACGGCGGATCTTGCCCTCGACGGCCTTACGACGGGCCTCGGTGGGATGTGCGGTAAAGACAGGGTGGAACTCGAGCTTGTCGAGCAGCTCGTTGGCGCCCTCGACACCCAGCTCATTCACCAGCTGGTGATAGGCAACGGTAAGCTCGTTGGCAGGATCGACCTCGGTATCGGTCGACGCACCGGCCTCGCGCTCGCGCAGCTGCGCCACACGGTAGTTCTCCTCCGACAGGTTTGCCAGATGGAAAAAGCTCGTAAAGGCGCGAACGATGACCTGCTGCTTATCGAGCGGCAGGCTGTCGATCAAATCGACGACCTCACGAAATGCCACGGCAGTGGGCTCGTCGGCGGTGGGCACGCCCTGCTCGTCGACGGCTTCGTCGGCAGCGCAGGTACCGGGGTTGCCGGCATTGACCACAATCTCGGCTGTCAAAATCTTGTCGAACAGGTCCGCGATCTCGGGATCATACTCGCTAAGCACACGGCGCTCCAGGCGCAAGAACAGCGCCAGATTGTCGCGCAGCTCCTCGGGGATCTCGATCTCGGCGAGACGCTCCCTGGACTCGGCATTCGAGCCGATTCGGTTAACGAGGCGGTTGACCACGGCAGCGACGCGCGCCGCGGCTTCGGGTACAGACTGGTTGCTTAGGTTCTCAGCCACGTTTCCTCCCATTCCTCCTTCTATGCACGTAACATGCGGTATTCATTATAGGCGCTTGAGAAATACTTTCGACACTGATTGCGCTTTACCACACAAAAGTATTTTCTGCATTGCAAAGGTTTTTGCCCTAAATGGTCGTATTTCTCGGTGGGCGGCATACGTAAACGGGGGCATTCCGCATAAAAGCGAAACACCCCCGTAACAATCGCTCTCCATGAGCAGGGCACGTTAGCAGGCCCGAAGCTCAAAAAGATGCGCTACAGGCGCTCGCGAACCGCCTCGACGACGTTGTCCAGATCGGCGAGCACCTCGTCATGGCTCTGCATGTCGCGCACTTTGACCTTGCCGGCGGCAAGCTCGTCGCCACCCAGGACCAAGATGAGCTTGGCGCCTACCTTATCGGCTTGCTTAAACTGGGCCTTGAGCGAACGACCCTGATAGTCGGCCTCGGTCACGATACCTGCGGCGCGAAGCTCCTGCGTAATGGCAAAGACGTTCTGACGCAGCTCCTTGCCGGCGTTGGCGACATAGACGCACGGGGCCTCATCGGCACCCAAATCGCTGCCAAAGGCCTGCAGGGCCAGCAGGGCGCGCTCAAAACCGACAGCAAAGCCGACGCCCGCCGTGGGCTTGCCACCCTCGAGCTCGACCAGGCCATCGTAGCGGCCGCCGCCGCCGATGGAGCCGACGCCGGCGCCAGGGGCCTCGACCTCAAAGACAGTACGGGTGTAGTAGTCCAGGCCGCGCACCAAGGTGGGATCCTCGACATACTCGATACCGGCGGCATCCAGATAGCGCTTGACCTGCTCGTAGTGCTCGCGGCACTCATCGCACAGGTTGTCACCCATCAGCGGAGCCTCGGCCATGATCTCGCGGCAGTGGTCGTTCTTGCAGTCGAAGGCACGCAGCGGGTTGAGCTCGGCGCGCTCGCGGCACTCATCGCACATCTCGTCGGCGTGATCGAGGATGAACTGCTTAACCTGCTCGCGATAAGCCGGACGGCACTGGGCGTCACCCATCGAGTTGATGAGCAGACGAAGCTTGGAAAGATCGAAGCCCAGGCGCTTGTAGAACTCCATGAGCATGATGATGCACTCGGCGTCTGCCGCCGGATCGGGAGCGCCGAGCCACTCGATGCCCACCTGGTGGAACTGGCGCAGGCGGCCCTTCTGGGGACGCTCGCCGCGGAACATGGCCTCGGCGTAGTAAGCCTTAAACGGCGTGGAGCCCTGGGGCACCAGATTGTTCTCGACGACGGCGCGCACCACGCCGGCCGTGCCCTCGGGGCGAAGTGCCAGGCGCTGCTTGGGCTTGAGTTTGGTGTCGGTGCCCTCGGTAAAGACGCGCTCCAGGTTGGCACCGCTGAACACGCGGAACATTTCCTTGCGCACGACGTCGGTCGACTGGCCGATACCGTGGACAAACACGTCAACCTGCTCGATCGCGGGCGTCTCGATGGGTTTAAAACCAAACGGCTCGAACACGCCGGCCGCAATCTGCTGCATCTTTTGCCAGGCGCGCATCTCGGCGCCGATAAGGTCGCGGGTTCCCTCCGCCTTCTGTGCCTGCATGGGCAAACACCTTTCTT
>DBGBJN010000001.1:0-1507 GCA_048449885.1 Collinsella sp. | reverse complement strand
GCGTTACGCGATTGTTTCGAAACGGGTGGGAAACACAACGGGCCGGCGATGCTCCTAGTATGCCTATTCAACTGACTGTCTAATATCTAGGGGAGGATCGCGATGCAGGCAGATTCCGCTCAGCAGCAGGGCCTTTATCGCCCCGAATTCGACCACGATGCATGTGGCATCGGCGCGCTCGCCGATATCAACGGTGAGCGCCATCACCAGATTCTGGACGACGCGCTGTCCATTCTGGTCAACTTGGAGCACCGCGGCGGTACGGGACTCGAGAAGAACACCGGCGACGGCGCTGGCATCTTGTTCCAGGTTCCGCATCACTTTTTCCGTAAAGAGGCCCAAAAGTGCGGCCAGATTCTGCCGGCAGAGGGCGACTATGGCGTGGCCATGCTGTTCTTCCCGCAGGACGACAAGGGCGTAGAGGATGCCCGTCGCGTGTTTGAGGAGGGCTGCGCCGAGGCCGGCGTGCCGCTGCTCTTTTGGCGTGAGGTGCCCGTCGACCCGCACGACCTGGGCGAGACGGCCCGCGCCTGCATGCCCACCATCTTGCAGGCTTTCCTGGGCCGCCCCGACGACACGCCGGCGGGTGACGCCTTCGAGCGCCGCTTGTACGTGTGCCGCCGCACCATCGAGAAGAAGGCCGACGCCGAGTTCGCCCTGCGCGACAAGATCTTCTATGTGTGCTCCATGAGCTCTCGCACCATCGTGTACAAGGGCATGCTGGTCGCCACGCAGATGCGCCGCTTCTTCATCGATCTCAACGATGCCGCCGTCAAGACGGCCGTGGCGCTCGTCCACTCACGCTACTCCACCAACACCACGCCCAGCTGGGAGCGCGCGCACCCCAACCGCTTTATCATCCACAACGGCGAGATCAACACCCTCAAGGGCAACGTCAACTGGATTCGCGCCCGCGAACCCAACCTGTACAGTCCCGTGTTGCAGCACGATCTTGAGCGTGTGATGCCCATCATCAACCGCGAGGGTTCCGACTCCGCGATTCTGGACAACGTGCTCGAGTTCTTGGTCATGAACGGTCGCCCGCTCACGCGTGCCGCGTCCATGCTGCTGCCCGAGCCGTGGGACCACAACGACAATCTGAGCGAGGAGCGCCGCGCCTACGACGCCTACCAGTCCATGCTCATGGAGCCGTGGGATGGCCCGGCGGCCATCGCCTTTACCGACGGTCGCACGCTGGGTGCCGCCCTCGACCGTAACGGCCTGCGTCCCGCCCGCTACTATGTGACGCGCGACGGTCGCTTTATGCTGGCAAGCGAGGTGGGCACCATCGAGGTGAGCCCCGAGAACATCCTGACGAGCGGCTGTCTGGGGCCGGGCCAGATGCTCGAGGTCGACTTTGCCCGCGGGCGCGTCATCTACAACGACGAGCTGCGCGCCCGCTATGCCAAGGAAAAGCCCTACCGCGACTGGATTGCCGAGGAGACACTGACCGTTGACGCGCTCGATGAGCCCGTTGCGGCAACGCCCGCCGAGGACGCCGAGGTGC